>CALGHW010000352.1 GCA_937916075.1 uncultured Prevotella sp. | reverse complement strand
TGTCCGTAATAGTTGAGGATAGAGTCGCCCTGAGTCAGTGTGCCGGCATAGGTGCCACCCAGCTGTTCGCTGATATACTCGGCTATGATATTGGTGAGTGTCGGGTTGCCGCTGGTGGGAAAGTCCACCTTCAGCGACACCTCGGTGTCCTTCGTCTTTTGTTCATACTTGATGGAGTCTGTCTTCAGCTCCTCGTTGGCTACCGCCTTTCCGCTTTCGGTGCATGAGGCGAAGGCTATGGCGGCCATCATGGCGCTGGCCAGTATCTTTGATGTCTTCATGTTCAGTCCTTTCTTTTATGCGTTTGTCTTAGAAAAGCGCAAGGGCTGCCAAGACATTGCAACAGCAAGTCCCCGCAGCCCTTGTTTTTGTTTATTCCGTGTACGGATGCTTATTCGCCCTTGATGGCGGCCACACCCGGCAGCACCTTGCCCTCGATAGCCTCGAGCAGAGCGCCACCGCCGGTAGAGATGTAAGACACCTTGTCGGTCAGGCCGAACTTGGTGCAGCAAGCTACCGAGTCGCCACCGCCGATGAGCGAGAAGGCACCCTCGGCAGTAGCCTTGGCGATAGCGTCGCCGATGGCCTTGCTTCCTGCGGTGAACTCATCGCACTCGAAGCAGCCGGCAGGACCGTTCCACAGGATGGTCTTGGCGCCCTCGATAGCCTTGGCGAACTTCTCGCGGCTCAGAGGACCGGCGTCCAGACCCTCGAAGTTGTCGGGGATAGCGTTAGAGGGGAATACTTCCACCTTGGCGCCGTCCTTCACGCAGAAGTTGGCGAAGTCATAGTCTGTGCAGCATACGGAGTCAACGCCGAGCACGAGCTCCACGCCATTCTCCTTGGCTGTCTTCTCCACGTCGAGAGCCACGTCGAGCTTGTCGAGCTCTACGATAGACTGTCCAATCTCGCCGCCGTGAGCCTTGGAGAAGGTGTAGGTCATACCGCCGCAGAGGATGAGCTTGTCCACCTTGCCCAGCAGGTTCTGGATGATGCCAATCTTGGAAGACACCTTAGAGCCACCCATGATAGCCACAAACGGACGCTTGATGTTCTTCAGCACGTTGTCCACAGCCTTCACCTCTTTCTCCATGAGGTAGCCCAGCATCTTGTGGTCAGCGTCGAAGTAGTCAGCGATGACAGCTGTAGAGGCGTGCTTGCGGTGAGCGGTACCGAAGGCGTCCATCACGTAGCAGTCAGCGTAAGAGGCGAGCTTCTTGGCGAAGTCCTTCTGGCGGGCTTTCATCTCCTTCTTAGCCTCGTCGTATGCAGGGTCTTCCTTGTCGATGCCAACAGGCTTGCCTTCCTCCTCGGGATAGTAGCGGAGGTTCTCCAGCAGCAGGGCCTCACCGGGCTTCAGCTCGGCAGCCTCCTTGTCAGCGTTGCCACAGTCGGGAGCAAACTTCACGTCTACGCCCAGGGCGGCAGACACGTTGGGCACAATCTGCTTCAGTGAGAGCTCGGGCTTCACCTTTCCTTTGGGCTTGCCCATGTGGCTCATCATGATGAGTGCGCCACCGTCGGCGAGCACCTTCTTCAGAGTGGGGAGGGCGCCGCGGATGCGGGTGTCGTCAGTTACATTACCGTTTTTGTCCAATGGAACGTTGAAGTCCACGCGTACAATTGCCTTCTTGCCGGCAAAGTTGAATTGATCAATATTCATAATAACCTTAATTATATGATTTAAATAATTGAATAAGCTATATTACGCTTACAAAGTTACATATTTGCATTTGAAAACAACTCGATGAAATCGATTTTTAATCTTTTTTTTCGTTAATCATGTCCGAATGTTATGTCTGCTTTGCAAAATATTGACACTTTTCTGGGGGCTGACCGACGGACGGCATGGCGGCGGCTTTTACCTTCGTGCGGTTCCGGTTTTAGGGACAGGAGCTACGATAGAGTCGAATCTCAGCAGATAAGTGTCATATTGCGTCAGGAAGGGGGTGAAGGGCTTGGGCACAAGGGCCGGTTGGCAAAACAGCTTGCTGGCCCATTCTGGCAGTTTGCCATTCTCTATGCGGTATAAAGAGAACGAGCATTTCCTGGTCTTGCGCTTGTCAGCCCAAGCCTTAAAAGCCGAACGGGCAAACTTGGGCCCCTGTCCGCTCACGGCGGCATTGACAGACACAAGGATACCTTGGTCGGTCTGTTCGAAGTTTACGTTCATGGTGCTGTCGGCCGCAATCACGATACCGTTGCCGTCTTTGTCGCTCAGGTAGCAAGCCTCGACATCCATGCGGTTGCCCTCGAAGTAAATGTCGTCTTTCTGCAATGCCCACACGCCATATCTGTTGGCCTTTCTGCGTCCCGGATATGAGGCATACGGGCCTTCGCCAATCCACTGTACGCGGTCGATGCAACTGTCCAAGAGGTAAGCCAAGCCTAATTCCGGAATGAAGCAGTCTGCGCTGTCATTGGTCAAGGAGGCCTTTATATGCAGGCTTCCGTCGGCATTTGCTGTTGTCTTGATATCCGTATTTACATGGAGTAACTCGCCTTCAGCGCTGTTGCCTTTGATGGGCACAATATATCTTTGTGGATATTTGTCTTTTTCCGTGATACGTTCGGCCATAGTGGGCTTCCTTCCTATGCGTACCAAGGAGTCGCGTTGAATCATGGACATCGGATTGCCGTTTCCTTGCCAGACCATGTCGGGCTTGTTGACAACAAAGCTCTGGCGCAGGAAATGGTTGCCGTCTTTGTCGGTCATGTCGAGTTCCAGCAGGCTAAGTCCGTCCGCCTCTTTAAGGGGCAGGCGGTATGTGGTTTTTGACCGGGGGGAGCAGTCGGGCGAGAATGAGCCATGGGCTATGGTGTCACCATCGTTGGTCTGTGCCCACCTGATTGTCACATAGTCTTTCAAGTTGACGAAGTCGAAGCGGTTAACGATGTGCAGCACGCCGTTCTTCATATCCGACACAAAAGCGCGGGCATAGTTATGCTGCAGTTCATAATAGTTGGGCAAAGGCGTGCGGTCGGCATACAGCAAGCCGTCTGTGCCGAAATTGCCGTTCATCTCGAAGCCTCCTTGGTCAGATGTATAAACCTTCTGGTCTTCTGCGCCTCCGTCGGTGCGCCATTTTGAGAACGCTTTGTTTTCGGTTTTGAACGGCATGCCTTGGTCTACCCATTCCCAAACGCTGCCGCCGGCGATACATGGCGTTTTCTCGATGAGTTCCCATTGTCTGTCGTGGTCTTCAAAAGCGATGCCAAGGCTATGGCAATATTCGGTGAATATGATAGGGCGGTTGCCTTGGGTATAGAAGTCCCGTATTTGTGAAGTGGTGGGATAGTGGGGTGCATAGACATCTGCCACTTTCGGGAATTTCTCGAATCCAATGCTTCTGAAATAGCTGCCTTTTTGAGGGTAGCATATCGGGCGGCTGCGGTCTAATGACTTGGCGTATTCACCAAGCTTGACGCATGTGCTTGGCAGGGGATTTTCGTTGCCTATGCTCCATACAATGACACAGGGATGGTTTTTGTCGCGCATCATGGTTGAGGCTACCCTTTGACGCATGTTGTATTGATAGTCTGCTTTTTTCAGATTTTTTTCCCCCCGGCTTCCCATGGAAATCTCGTTGACGACATAGAAGCCCAAGGAGTCGGCCAGCTCGTAGAATCTTGGTTCGCGGGCATAATGACTTGTGCGGATATAGTTTACGGAAGCTTCTTTCATCAGCTTCATGTCCTTCTTGGTCAGCGTTTCGCTGATTACTTTGACCGTAGCAGGGTCTGTGGCATGGCAAGTGACGCCGCGGAGCTTTACGGGTTTGCCGTTTACTTTCAGGATGTTGCCATCAATATCTATTTCTCGTATGCCCACCTTCTGAGTGAAGGTCTGTATTGCCTTTTTCTTGTTTTTCAGTTTGACGGTGAGATTGTATAAATAAGGGGTTTCGGCGGTCCACAAGTATGGATTGGCTACCTTCATACGGTTGCCTTCAGCAACCATATTGCCTTTTGCGTCTGTAAGTGTGTATTCCAAGTGGCTGTCTTTCTGTGCGTTGACAACCGTGGCGTCGACATTTACCGAGCCGTCAGTTTTTGTTTCCACGCTGATATCGCCAATATGCGTATGTGGATATGCAAAAAGTGTCACATCGCGGTCTATTCCCATAGGGGCCCAGTCGTCGTAGCAGTCAAACTCAAAGCCCTTGAACCTGGAGTATACCCTCATGGCCAGTTCCTGTTTGCCTTTTTTATGTAAGTAGGGGGTGATGTCAAATTGGCATGTGTTATATCCACACTCCCAAGTCCCGACATATTTTCCGTTTATCCACAAGTCGTATCCCCGTAGCACGCCGTCCAATCTGATGCCTATTTGTTCGCCCTTCCATTCTTTGGGTACTACGAATGAGGTACGGTAATAGCCGGTCAGACTATCCGGGAAGGAATATGTTGCCTTGCAAAGTCCATAAGCCTCCCAACAACCGGGCA
>CALGHW010000351.1 GCA_937916075.1 uncultured Prevotella sp. | reverse complement strand
CGGGGATGTGGAGCGACACGATGTCACACGTGTTGAACAGCTCCTCCTGGCTGTCCACAGCCTTCACACCTGCCTTCTCAATGGCCTCTTTGGGGCAAAAAGCGTCGTAGGCATAGATGTCCATGCCGAATCCTGCGGCGATGCGGGCCACGTTGCGTCCCACGTTGCCGAAGGCCAGGATGCCCAGCTTCTTGCCTTTCAGTTCTGTGCCCGACTTGCCGTTGTAGAAGTTGCGCACGGCGTATACCAGCAGTCCGAACACCAGTTCGGCCACGGCGTTGGCGTTTTGTCCGGGTGTGTTTTCCACCACGACCCCCTTTTCCTTGGCGTATGCCGTGTCGATAGAGTCGTAGCCTGCTCCGGCGCGTACCACGATTTTCAGGTTGGGTGCTGCGTCGATGACCTCGGGTGTGATTTTGTCTGAGCGCACAATCAGGGCGTCGGCATCCTTCACAGCATCCAGCAGCTGGGCCTTGTCTGTATATTTCTCCAGGAGGGCCAGCTCGTTGCCGGCGTTGTTTATTTCGGTCTTGATGCCTTGGATGGCTTCTGCCGCGAACGGCTTCTCGGTGGCTACTAATATCTTTTTCATCTTGTTATGGTTTTTAGGGTTGATATATAATATGGGGATGTAAGCACACGGAGATTTTCCGGAGCCGCTTGTTGTGGGGGCTCCAAAAAATCTCCGTGACTCATATTTTCTATTGTGGTGTGGAGTGTGATTAGTGCTGTGCCTCAAACTCCTTCATGCAGGCCACCAGTGCGTTGACTCCTTCGATGGTCTGGGCATTGTAGCAGCTGGCGCGGAATCCGCCCACGCTGCGGTGGCCCTTGATGCCCACCATGCCCTTGCCTGTGGCATATTCGAGGAAGGGCTTCTCGAGGTCGGCATATTCGTCGTTCATCACGAAGCAGATGTTCATCACGGAGCGGTCTTCCTCCTTGACGGTGCCACGGAAGAGCTTGTTGCGGTCAATCTCGGCATAGAGTATCTCGGCACGCTCGCGGGCTCGCTGGTCCATGGCTTCCACGCCGCCGTTTTTCTTGATCCAGCGCAGGTTCTCCAGGGCGCAGTAGATGGGTACTACTGGCGGCGTGTTGAACATGGAGCCTTTCTCTACATGTGTGCGGTAGTCGAGCATGGTAGGTATCTTGCGGTCGGGCTTGCCCAGGGCGTCGTCCTTCACGATGACGAGCGTCACGCCGGCCATGGAGAGGTTCTTTTGTGCTCCGGCGTAGATGCAGTCATATTTGGCCACGTCCACCGGGCGGCTGAAGATGTCGGACGACATGTCGGCAATCAGTCTCACGGGCACGTCGAGGTCTTTACGCATTTCTGTGCCGTAGATGGTGTTGTTGGTGGTGATGTGGAGATAGTCCACGTCTGTGGGGCATGTCCAGTCCTTGGGGATATAGGTGTAGTTAGCCTCTGCCGAAGAAGCCACTTCAACGACTTCGCCAAAGAGCTTGGCTTCCTTGATGGCTTTTTTGGCCCATGTGCCTGTGTTGAGGTAGGCTGCCTTGTGGGCCAGGAAGTTGTAGGGCACCATACAGAACTCCAGCGAGGCGCCTCCACCCAGGAACAGCACGGAGTAACCGTCGGGTATCTGGAGCAGCTCTTTGATGAGCGCTACGGCTTCGTCTACTACGGGTTGGAAATCTTTGGCACGGTGGCTTATTTCCATCAGGGAGAGGCCAGAACCGTTGAAGTCGAGACATTGCTTGGCGGTGTTCTCGATGACCTCACGTGGTAACATGGATGGACCTGCGTTAAAATTGTACTTCTTCATTTGATTGGCAATTAAAATTATGTTCTATAATAAGGCGGTCGGTCGGCTTGCCGGATGTGGTCGTGGCATGGTCTGCCGCGGCTGTCCGGGCGATGACCTCGGCCCGTTGATTTTTCGCTTGCTAATATACGCCTTTTTTCATTCCCCGCAAAATAAAACGTCGCTTATTTTTTGGAAAATGAGCCTAAAGATGTTTTTGTGTGGCATTATCTGACGGGTTCTACCACGGTGCGTATACCTTTGATCTTCTCTCCGCGCGTGTTTTGCAGCACGGCGGCTATCTTCTTGCTGTCCACGGCGGCGTAGGCGTAGCGGTCTTTCACGTCGATGCGTCCTATTTCTGAGGCCTTCAGGCCGCCGGCCTTGCAGAGAAATCCGAGGATGTCACCCTTGCTGATTTTGTCTTTCTTGCCCTTGCCGATATAGAGGGTGCCCATGGTGGGGCGTGGCGTGGGCGGTATCACGTCGGGCAGGGTGAACGGCTTGAGCTCGGCATTGATGAAGTAGGGCTTGTGCTCGTCGGGTCCAAGGATGAAGAAAGCCTGTCCGCAGGCGTCCCACCGTCCGGTGCGCCCCACTCGGTGGATGTATCCGTCCTCGTTGAGGGGCAGGTGGTAGTGGATGATGTTGTTGACACCGGGGATGTCGAGTCCGCGCGAACCGAGGTCGGTGGACACAAACACGTTGGCCGAGCCGTTGCTGAACTTGTAGAGGGCGTCTTCACGGGCTTGTTGGTCCATGCCTCCATGGAAACTGCTCACGCCGAATCCCTCTCCGCACAGCCAGTCGGCCACGCGCTCCACGCTGTCGCGGTAGTTGAGGAAGACGATGCTCTGTGTCTGTCCCAGTGTGCGGAGCAGTTGGCCGAGCGTCTCCAGCTTGTCCTTCTTGTCACTCCGCAGCTCGTAGAGCGCTATCTGTCCGGGCACCTGTCCGGCCTCGTCGGTATAGTCTACCTTGACGGCCTGGTCCAGCCGGATGTATCCAGGTATCTCGTCGGCGTCCGTGGCCGAGAGAAGGATGCGCCGCTTGACTCCGGGCAGGCTCTTGAGCAGCCTGCTCATCTCGTCGTGGAATCCCATCTCGAGACACTTGTCGAACTCGTCGATGACCACCATACTGACTCCGTAGACGGAGAAGTTTTCCTTGGCGATGTGGTCATTGAGGCGTCCCGGGGTGCCGAAGATGATTTGCGGGCGCGTTTGTTTGAGCATCTTGTGCTCCTCCATGGCCGTGCGTCCGCCGTAGCAGGCGGCTGCCCGCAGTCCGGTGCCCATGCGCCGGAGCACCTCGGCCGACTGGAGGGCCAGTTCGCGTCCGGGCACAATGACGATGGCCTGCACCCGGTCGTCGTCCTTGTCTATCAGTTCGGTGAGGGGCAACAGGTATGCCAGGGTCTTGCCCGACCCTGTGGGTGAGAGCACCACCACATCCTTCCGGGTGGTCTTGACGGCCTGGTAGGCCTCTTGTTGCATAGGGCTGAGCTGCTCGATATGCAGCTGTGCCAATGTCTGTTTTAAGCTCATGTCAGTTCGTATATTTCGCTGGGTGACTTGCGTTTCAGCACGTCGAGTTTGAAGTCTGTTCCTGCGTGGAGTCCCTTTTGCTGGAGGATTTCCTCCACGGTCTTGCGGGCCAGTTCGGGATGGTTGTTTTCCTCGCTCAAGTGGCAGAGCCACACGTGGCGCAGGCGGTTGGTGGCGTTTTCGGCCAGGGCCTCTCCGCAGGCTTTGTTGCTCAAGTGGCCGTTGGGGCCCAGGATGCGCTCTTTCAGGTGTTGCGGATAGGGCCCGCCGAGGAGCATCTGTTCCGAGTGGTTGGCCTCTATCACGAGGTAGTTGGCCCGGGCGATATAGCTTTTCATCTCGTCGGTCACGTGGCCTGCGTCGGTGATGATGCAGAAGGTCACGTCGCCCCACACGATTTGGTAGCCCACGTTGTCAGTACTGTCGTGGGGCACACCGAAGGGGGTCACCCGGAATTCGCCCAAGATGATTTCCTGTCCCTTCTCTATGTTTCTCACGAGCGAGTCGTCCACCTTGTGGCGCACGCAGTAGTTGCGCCGGATGCCTCCGTGTGCCTCTCGGGTGGCGTATACCGGCAGGTTGTTGTCGTGGCTGACGCATCCCACTGATTTCACGTGGTCGGCATGGTCGTGGGTAATGAGGACGCTGTTGACCTTGGCGAGCGACAGTCCGTACTGCACAAAATATTTTTTTAGAGTGCGTATGCCGACACCTGCGTCAATAAGCAAGCCGTCTGTTTCGGTATAGAGATAATAGCAGTTGCCGCTGCTGCCACTGCCAAAAGAAATAAATTTCAACATTTTGATTTTCAATGTGTTAATTATGCAAGAAGAACTGACCGAATGTCATTTGTTTTTCATCGCGAATACAAAGTTACAACTTAATATTCAAAAATTGGAAAAAATGACGTAAATTTGCACAACAAAACACGAGACAAATTAAAAGTGAATTTACAGCATTACATCATCATGAGGAACAGGATTTCCACAATATTATCATCAGTGCTCTTGTCGTTGGCTGCTGTTGCGCCCATCGTCTCATGCACATCCAGCAAGGACGAAGAAATGGCTGAAGAGGCGGCCAAGAACTTTGCCGAAAACTATTTCGGCTGCAAATACAGCGAGGCGGCAT
>CALGHW010000350.1 GCA_937916075.1 uncultured Prevotella sp. | reverse complement strand
ACCGCGGGCATGGCGGAAATAGCAGCGCAACGCGAAGATGAAATAGGCCACCAGCAACGGATAGCCTATATAATATAAGGTGGAGATGCTGAACACGATATAATCCACCGCACAAACAGCCCCCAAGCCACAAAGATAAAGTATTGCCTCAGCCAACGGCAACTGATGACGGATATCATCGACCACAGCCAACGACACAATGATGATGGCCCACACGGACGACACGAAGAGCGCCAAATGGGACGGCAGAGAGAAAGGGTTGAGCGAGGGATGGTAATAGAAATGACGCCACGAGTCGGGCGCAAAGAGCTGGATAGAGGAATAGAGCGTGGCCGACGAGGCCACCAACAGGGCCAACAGCGTGGGATAGAAGGAGTCGATGTCGTGAAAATGAACGATACGCGCCTTGCGGCGCATGAGCAGCCGCAAGCCATAAAGCGCACCTACCACGCCTGTCAAGGCAAGGAAGACGAGCAGGTGAGTGTCAGAGAAGGTGTCGATAAACTGGGAGATGGGGTCATCAGGCTCCACTTTCTTCAACAAACTGCACTCGCGGGTCCACCCCATCGTCATCTGGTCGCGGGCCACCTTCACCCACACCGAGTCTATCGTGTCGGCAGGAACAGTCTGTATCTCGGCCACCACCAGATGGTCACCACGGTATACAGCCATCGAGTCGATACCGACGAGCCCAGCACAAGGCTCGTCGTAGAGCGTGAGCGAATCGCCCTTCATCACGAAGTTAAACCCCTGGGCATAGTGGTGAGTGGTGGAAAAAGAGATGGAGTCCAGTTGCTGGTCGGTAAGGTCCCAAGCGTCGGTAGAGGGCGTGGCCGCACGATAGCAGGCGGTGAGCAGCAGACACACACATGCCATGGCAACCATGCTCATGGCCGCCTTTATCTGTCTGGCATATCGCAGTGTCATGTCCATCCGTATCTGTCGTTCTTATGGTTATCTGTTTCTCCGTGTCAGTCATCGCCCATGACATTCATCTGGCAGTGGCGGCAGTCAAACTCCAGCCGGAAGCGCCGGCCGTCGGGCAGTCCCAAATAGAGCGGTTCGCGCCAGGAAGGCTTTTGTCCGCCATGATTGACACAATAGCCCAAGGCATAGCGCAGGCAGTAGCGACACTGCATCAGTACACCGTGCGGACGCCGCTCCAGCTCGAAGGCCGGCTGAGGATGCGCCAAGCCGTGGTTGACATAGAAGTCACGCGCCTCGCCATTGGCGATATTGTAGAGATAACCGTGATGAGGATAGGCCGGCGGGGTGACCAGATGGTCGTCGCGCCGGCGGACATGGGGCAGCCGCTCCTCACTCTTGTGCTCCAACAGCCCGACAGCCTCACGCCGCAGAGACGTCAGGACACTGGCCGGAACAAACCAAGGGAAGCCTTCAGACAGGGCCACCTCCGAGCACGCATAAATGGTATTGCCCAACTTGGTCAGCTGGCGCACGATATTGTCTGCCTGCGGACGTTGGGCCTCCTGATGCTCGGCCGTGACTGTGGCCGTGGCCGACAGTCCGCCGGGAATGGCCACCGTCAGGGAAAAACCGTCGGGTGTGGTGTCGAGCGCCATCGTCACCGCAATTTTCCGCCCGCCGTCCGACTGGGACAGCTGGCGCTCAAAGGCGATGTCGTTATTGCGGTAAAGCCCCATGCCGGGGCGCAGGCCTACAGGCATCTTCAGCGGAAAGAGCCGACCGCCCTCGGCCCGGTTCACCCGGAATCCCTCCAGTTCTCGCCTACTGTTGATGAAGCACAGTCCGTCACCGTTGGCAAAGGCGGCGGTACCGGCCACGTTAAACGAGTGACCACGTATCTCCTTGACCCGGCCCACATACTCACCCATGGCCTTGGGCGTGTCGGGTGACGAGATGTCGGGACGGCGACCGTCGGCAAAATAGGTGGTAAAGCCACGGTTGAAGGTCTTGTGCAGATTGGGAGTGAAAGTGTAATGGCAGTGCCCGGCCGAAGCCCGTCGGTAGCGGTCGGGATGACGGGCCACAAGCGCGTCCAGACGCTCACTGTAGGCCGCCGTCACATTCTTCACATAGGAGGCGTCCTTCAGTCTACCCTCTATCTTGAACGAGGTGGCGCCGGCCTCGGCCAGCCGCTCCAGATTATCTATTTGGCACATATCCTTGAGCGAGAGCAGGTGGCGGTCGTGCTCCACTATGCGCCCGTCAGCGTCGGTCAGGTCAAACTTGAGGCGGCAGAACTGGGCACATTCGCCCCGGTTGGCCGACCGGCCGAAACAGCTCTGCGAGGCATAACACAGTCCGCTGTAACTCACGCAGAGCGCGCCATGCACAAAGACCTCAAGATCCATGTCGGGCACAGCCTGGTGGATAGCCGCAATCTCCTCCACCGACAGTTCGCGGGCCAGCACAGCCCGGTCGAATCCCGTCTGGCGCAGCCACGCCACCTTCTCGGCCGTGCGGTTATCGGTCTGGGTGCTGGCGTGCAGCTCCATCCGCGTGTCTCTCACCATCTCGGCCACGGCCATATCCTGCACCAGGACGGCATCCACCCCCGCCTCGTCGAGCTGTCCGATGAGCCGGCGGGTAGCTTCCAGTTCCCGGTCGTAGACGATGGTGTTCACCGTGACATACACGCGGGCGCCAAAGCGGTGGGCATAGCGGCACAGCCGGGCGATGTCGCTGATAGCGTTGCCGGCAGCGGCCCGGGCGCCAAAGCGTTCGGCACCGATATACACGGCATCGGCTCCGTGGTCGATGGCCGCCTGGGCACACGCGAGGTCACGGGCTGGAGCCAAGAGTTCGAGGGTTTGGATTTTCATATCTTTGGGTGACGTGATTTTCTTTGTTCTTGTTGCTTTTGCCTTGTCTCAGCCTATCTGGCTGATGTCGTAAGGCGTCTCTTGATATACGTAATAATTAATCCAGTTGCTATAGAGCAGGTTGGCATGGGCACGCCATGTCACCACAGGTTCGTTGTCAGGATTGTCGTCGCGGTAATAGTGTTTTGGCATATCCACGTCGTCGCGGATGTCTTTGTCACGGCGATATTCCCGGTCGAGTGTGTCGGGGGCGTACTCCAAGTGGCCGGTGATGTAGAACTCACGCCCGCCCCGGGCCATCACCATGCTCACGCCACTCTCAGGCGAGTCGGCGATGAGCTGCAGCCCGCCACAGGCCAAGATGTCCTCCCGACGAATCTCCGTATGGCGGCTGTGGGGCATGGCGAACACGTCGTCGAAGCCGCGGAAGATGGGCAGCAGCGGGTCGAGCGGACGCTGAGGGAAGATGCCGAACATCTTCTTCGCCAACGGATACTTGGGGATGCCATAGTGGCAATAGAGGGCGGCTTGGGCGGCCCAGCAGATATAGAGGGTAGAGGTGACGTGGGTGCGGGCCCAAGCCATGATGCGGCTGATTTCGGGCCAATAGGTCACGTCCTCATAGCGGAGGGTCTCCACAGGCGCGCCAGTGATGATCATGCCGTCGAATTTCTCGTCGGCCATGTCCTCAAAGTCGCGGTAGAACATCATCATGTGCTCAATAGGGGTATTTTTAGGAGTGTGGCTCTTCAGCTTCATAAAGCTGATTTCCATCTGCAGCGGTGTGTTCGACAGCAACCGTATCAAGTCGGTCTCGGTGGTAATCTTCATAGGCATCAGGTTGAGGATAACGATTCTCAACGGCCGGATGTCCTGCGTGGTGGCCCGCGAGTTGTCCATCACGAATATGTTCTCTTTCTTCAGCCGCTCTATCGCAGGCAGCTTATCGGGCAATCTTAATGGCATAGCTATACATTCATATTATAATTCTGTGCAAAGTTACTGCAAATGAACGGAATGACAAAATGTATCTGTCCATTTTTACACGCATGCGCCTTCCACGGGGGACGAGGCGGTCACATTCTCCCGAATGTGGGAAGAACAAAAAAGAGAATCCCCACTTCCGCAGAAGCGAGGGCTTCTTGGGGAAAGTGAGGATTCTGTTATCTATGTGTCTGCACAAAGTGGCTTACCACAATGGCAGACGCTCAGCCTTGGGGATATACATCTTGTCGCCGGGCTTCACGCCAAAGGCGTCATACCACATGTCGATGTGGGGCAAGGCTCCGTTGGTACGCCAACGACCCAAGGAGTGAGGGTCGCTCTTGGTGCGGTTGCGGATTTCCTCGTCGGTGATATTGCCGGCCCACACGCCAGCATAAGCCAGGAAGAAACGCTGCTCGGGGGTGAAACCGTCGATGACGGGCAACGGATGATCCTTGGTGGCAGCCTTGAAGGCGTAGTAAGCCACCTGCAGACCGCCGTGGTCGGCGAGATTCTCACCCAGCGTCAGCCTACCGTTGGCATTCAAGTCGGGCAACACCTTGATTTTCGAGAAGAAGTCGGCATAGCGGTCGGTGCGCTCGGTGAAGTTCTTGCCGTCGGCCGCAGTCCACCAGTCCTTCATGTTGCCGTCCTTGTCATAGTGGCGGCCCTGATCGTCAAATCCGTGAGTCATCTCATGACCAATCACCACACCGATGGCACCATAGTTGAAGGCATCGTCGGCTGTGGCGTCAAAGAACGGAGGCTGGAGGATTCCGGCCGGGAAGCAAATCTCGTTGGTCGTTGGATTGTAATAAGCGTTGACCGTCTGGGGGAACATCTGCCACTCATCCTTGTCAACAGGCTTTCCGGCGTGCTTCTCGATGTTCCAGGCGTTCCAGAACTTGAGACAAGCCTGGATGTTCTCATAATAAGACTTGGCGGGTTCTATCTGGAGAGCCGACATGTCAATCCACTTGTTAGGATAGCCAATCTTCACATAGAAGGAGTTGAGCTTGGCCAAGGCATTCTGCTTGGTAGAGTCGCTCATCCAGTCCTGCGCCTGGATGCGCTCGCCGAGGGCCACCTGCAGGTTGTGTACCAACTGCTCCATACGCTGCTTGGACGAGGCGGGGAAATAGCGCTCCACATACATCTTGCCCAAAGCCTGGCCCATCTGGTTCTCCACCTGGCTGGTAGCACGCTTCCAAAGCGGATGATTCTGCTTGCGGCCCGACATAGTGCGGCCAAAGAAGTCGAAGTTGGCCTCAATCACGTTATTGCTCAGATAAGACACGCCCGACATGATCACGCCCCACTCCATATAGTCGCGATACTCGTCGGCTGTGATGGTGGCCACGAGCTTGTCGGCACCGGCAAAGAAGGCAGGTTGCCCCACCACGAGAGTCTGGATATA
>CALGHW010000349.1 GCA_937916075.1 uncultured Prevotella sp. | reverse complement strand
TGGTGGCACGCCTGCAGAGCATCATCTCAAAAGAGATCAAGCAGCAGCTCACGGAGAAAATCGGGCGCGACTATCCCGACTATCTGATGGCCTGCGTGGGAGGCGGATCAAACGCCGCCGGCACCATCTACCATTATATAGATGACGAACGGGTGAAAATCATCCTGGCCGAAGCCGGCGGACAGGGAGCCGACAGCGGACACACGGCGGCCACCATACACGCCGGACGACTGGGCATCCTGCACGGCTCGAAAACCTTGGTGATGCAGACTCCCGACGGACAAATCATGGAGGCCGAGAGTATCTCGGCCGGACTGGACTATCCGGGCATCGGACCGATGCATGCCAACCTGGCCAGCCAGCACCGGGCCACGGTGTTTTCCATCAATGACGACGAGGCCGTCAAGGCGGCCTACGAGCTGACACGCATGGAAGGCATCATCCCGGCCTTAGAGAGCGCACACGCCATCGCCGCCCTGCAAAAGGTGACGTTCAAACCCGACGACGTGGTGGTGCTGACCGTGAGCGGACGGGGCGACAAGGATGTGGAAACGTATTTGAATCATAAAGAAATGGCAGGAGAATATGGCAACTTTTAACTTTCTGACACAGAGTAAAACCATCCTGGGCGACCTCTTCACGCCCGTGGGTGTCTATCTGCGGCTGCGCAGACGCTACCCGAAGAGTGTATTGATGGAGTGCAGCGACTATCACGAACAGTCGTCGAGCCGGTCGTTCATAGGGATATGCCCGATAGCGAGCATCGCCATCGGACACGGCACCGCCCGCTTCACCTTTCCCGACGGCTCCCACAGGGAACATCCCGTCAACGACAGCTATCCCGTGGAACAGGCGTTCGACGACTTCATGAGCCAAATCCAGGTAAAGGGCAACCACAGCGAGGTGTGCGGACTGTATGGCTACACCACGTTTAACGCAGTGAGATACTTTGAGCACATCGACGTGAAGGAGGAAACGGCCGAGGCCAACGACGCTCCCGACATCTATTATATCCTCTACCGCGACATCATCGTGTTCGACCATTACAAAAACCAAATCACCGTCGTGAGCATCCAGCCCGACAACTGGCCACAGGCCACCGACAAAGTGGACAGCCTCATCGACAGCATCCAGGAAGCCAACACTCCCGGAGACACCGCCCACATGACCTTCAAGGCATGCGGACCGGTCACCTCGCCGCTCACCGACGAGCAGCACAAGGCCAACATCCGGCGGGGCATACAGCACTGCCTGCGTGGCGACGTGTTCCAAATAGTGCTGTCACGACGGTTTGTACAACACTATGAGGGTGACGACTTCATGCTCTACCGCGCGCTCCGGTCCATCAACCCGTCGCCTTACCTCTTCTATTTCGACTTCGACGGATTCCGTATCTTCGGCTCCTCGCCCGAGACCCACTGCCGCATCGAAAACAGAAAGGCCTATATCGACCCCATAGCCGGAACAACCAAGCGCACGGGTGACGCCGAGGCCGACCGCCAGGGAGCGGAATTCCTGCGCAACGACCCGAAGGAGAACGCCGAGCACGTGATGCTGGTAGACCTGGCCCGCAACGACCTGAGCCGCAACTGCCACAACGTGAAGGTGGACTTCTACAAGGACCTGCAGTATTACTCCCACGTGATTCACCTGGTGTCGCGGGTGAGCGGCACGATGGACCCCGCGGCCAACAGCGTAAAGACCTTCATCGACACCTTCCCCGCCGGAACGCTCTCGGGCGCACCCAAGGTGAAGGCCATGCAGCTCATCAGCCAATATGAGCCTCACAGCCGCGGGGCATACGGCGGATGTATCGGTTTCATCGGCATGAACGGTGACCTCAACCAGGCCATCACCATCCGCACCTTTGTGTCGCGCAACGGGGAACTGTGGTTTCAGGCGGGCGGCGGCATCGTGGCCAAGAGCAACGAGGAGTATGAGCTACAGGAGGTGAACAACAAGCTTGGCGCACTGCGCCGGGCTATCCAAGCCGCCGAGGAGATGTAGCCTCTCAAGACACCAGTGTCTCACCCTTTATCCATCAACCAAGACAATGAACATCGCAATCATAGACAACTACGACTCATTCACCTACAACTTGAGTCATCTCATCAAAGAGCTGGGAGCAACGGTCACTGTGCTCCGCAACGACCAGTTTGACATGTCAGACCTGCACCCGTATGACAAGCTGGTACTGAGTCCGGGCCCCGGCATACCCAGCGAGGCGGGGCTGCTCATGGAGGTTATCAGGACCTATGCCGGAGTGAAGCCCATGCTCGGAGTATGCCTGGGCCACCAGGCCATCGCCGAGGTGTTCGGCGGAACGCTCATCAACCTCAGCCAGGTGTATCACGGCGTGGCCACACCGGGCACCCAGCGGGGCAACGACCCCATCTTCAAAGGACTGCCCCAGCGCATCACCATGGGACGCTACCACTCTTGGGCGGTGAGCCCCGACGGCCTGCCCGACTGTCTGGAAGTGACAGCCGTCAGCGACGACAACCAAATCATGGGACTGCGCCACAAAACGCTCGACATCCACGGCATACAGTTTCATCCCGAGAGCATCCT
>CALGHW010000348.1 GCA_937916075.1 uncultured Prevotella sp. | reverse complement strand
CTCATACACACCGTCGGTAGGCACGTGGGGCAACTTGATAGCCAAGTCATACTGGCCCCAGCCCTGGAAGGAATCCGACTGCCACAGACGGTAAGCGCCGTGCACATTGTAGCGGAAGAAGTTCTTGGAGGTATAGCTCTTCACATTCTCGAAGTAGTCGAGCGGGAAAGCGATACGGCCACCTGAGCCGCCACCGTTGTCATCGCCCACTTCCTTCATACACTTGTAGCGGATGCCGTTGTTGATAAACTCGGGAATGAAGGTGGTGGCGTCCACACGCATACGCTCATGGAGGACTCCGTTGGGCACGTTCTGGTCGTACACCAAGACGCTCTTGATGGGGTGAACATAACCGTTGAGTGCCTGCATGCCGTTGTTACGGTCAATCACCACGCCAGAGGACTGTACGGGGTGCATGGCGTCAGAACCACGGGTACCCACCTCGTCGGTAAGGGTATTGTTTCTCACCCAGCGGTTGATGTAGAGGGTGCGGCCGTTCTTGCCGGGACGCCAAATCTTCATCATCGTGTTGGGGAGCATGGTCTCATAGTAGTCGAAAGGCTCGCCCTCGTTACAGTAGTTGTAATAGTTCCAGCTACCGTTGCTGTAGTTGGACTTCTGTCCGTTGTCCTCAAACACGAGCTGGTCGGAAGCCATCTTCATGCGAAGGATATGATAGCGCACAAACATGTTGAGTGCGTTCCACTGGTTCGTGTAGTCATCGCCCGTGCTGATGGTGATGTTGTGCATCTTCAGGTAAGGATACCAGGCGGCGGCGCCGGCATACTGCTCGTTGGCATAGCGCACCAGTCCCTCAAAACCATTGATACCCTTGGCCTCATACACGGAGTTGGGCTCGGCAAATACAGTGAATCCATACTGGCAAGTCTTCGGATACCACAGTGAAGGATAAGGAGAGTCCATATCCAGGTGCTGTCCGTCTTCCATGTAATAGGTGATGCCGCGGTCTTGCTTGGTGAGCGAGTCGGCCAGGCCGGTTTTCTGCAGGGCCTCGCTGAACCAGCTGTATTCATCGTTGCGCTGCAACATCTCGCCGATGAAGCGTGACGAGCGTGGAATCACCTTGTCGAGCAGGTGGACATAGCCGTTGCTCACCTCATGGCCGGCGTCATAGACAGTCACCACATTGTTGAGCACAATGTTACCGGTGTTCACGTCGGTCTTGGCCGAGAACGAGCGTCCCAAGATGGTGTTGATGGTGATACCCGTGGTGCTTCCGCCCAAGGTGGTGGCGTCATACAGGCTGTATGCCAAGTGGAACTCGGCAATGTCCTTGCACAAGCTGTCGCTCAGGCCTTCCAGAGAGTTGGCACTCATGCCGTTGTGGGCGATGACGGCCTCATTGTCGTTATACAGGCTGTCGATATAGGCTGCCACGGCCTGGTTGTTGGGGGCGAAACAGGTATACTGTCCGTAGGTCTCCATCTTCTGGGCGTAGCCCGAACGTGTCAGGATATAGTTGAAAGCGGTCAGAGAGGAATCCTTCTGGATGAAGGTCTCCACCGTATCGTCTGTCGCGGTGTAGAGGTCGGACTCGTCGATGTCCTTGATACACGACACCGTGAGCAGGCTCACACCCATCATACCCCAGGTGAGGGGCAGCAGACGCTTGCTGATATTTTTCTTTTTCATCTTTGTTTCTCCTTTCCTTTAGTTAGTTTTTAGAAAGTCCCTTGCTCTTGTAGACAGGGTTCTGCTTCAGGTTCTCGTTCACCTTGATTTGTCCTTCCAGCACCGGCAAGTAGAGGTAAGCCTCGTTCTTGGTCTTGCTGGCCATCACGGCCTTGGAGCTGACGGCCCGGAGGATATCCAGAAACTCCTTGCTGTTTTCCACCTGGCTCTGGCCCTGGTCGGCGAGCATCTGTGAGTAGTTCACGCCGTTCATGTGGCGGTAGTTGTAGCGGAGCAGGTCAAACCAGCGTTTGCCCTCGAAAGCCAACTCGCGCTGACGCTCCTGGAGCACTAATTCTTCCATGCCGCTCTTGGTCTGATTGGTCTTGGCCCAGGTCATGGAGTCGGTATAGTTGTAGAGCGAACGGTTGTTGACCACCTGTACCAGGCGGAAGGCATCGTGCAGATAGCTCTCCTGGCTGGCCTTGACGGTAGCCTTCTCCTCGTCGCTGGCTCCTTCGGCCACGTCAGACGGAGCCAACTGGGTCAGGGCCTCGGCTTTCATCAGCATCACGTCGGTCAAACGATAGATGATAAAGTTCTGGTCATAGCCGCTATAGGCTCTATCGGTGCCTGTCCAACCACCGCCGCTGGGATCGGTCTTATTGACATTGGAGTTGGAGACATACTTGCGTACGCCGAAGGTCTCCGAGGTAGACCCCTTGGCCAGCTCAAACCGGTTGTTGATGAGGCGATAGTCATATTTGTTGGTGTACACACTGGTGTTGGAGGCCGACGAAAAACCTGATGTGGCTTCCATATAGCCGGGCTTAGTATCCTTCTTGTACATGTTATACAACTGGCAGATACCCTCATTGCTGTTGTTGCTGCCATTGAACTGCAACTCGAAGATACTCTCGGTGGAATTCTGCTTGACAAACAGGTCATAAAAAGAGGATACACCATCCGTCAAAGGATAGCCACCCAAGGCATTATCCACCTTGGAACTCTGCGACCCGCTCTCATACTGTTGCTTCTTCGAGGCGATGACCTCGTCACAGTAGTCCACACACTTCTGGTAGTCAGCGGCACTGTGGTTGACCGAAGCTCTCCACAGATAGATGTCGGCCAGCAGGGCACATATGCCGTCACGGTTGATGTAGCCCTTGTTGCGCCAGTCTGTGTATGCATTGGCCGACAGGGCATTGGGCAGAGCCGTCTCCAAGTCCTTGATACAGTTGTCTATCACGGTCTCGGGAGCCTCCTGACCAATGTTCATGGGCTGGCTGCTCATCATAAACGCGGTGGTGGAGTAAGGCACGTCGCGGAAGGCGCGCACCAGGTAGAAGTAGCACAGCGAACGCAGGGCCAACATCTGCGAGCAGTCGGCCTGATAGTCACCGTCGGTATAGTTGGGGTCGATGGAGCGCACGTTGCCGGCTTTCTCCAGGATGATGTTACAGTTGTTGATGACGGAATAGAACGAGGCCCAGTCCGCAAAGGTGTTGGTGGTCTCGATATTGCCGCTCTCCATCTGGGTGAGTCCGGTCGAGACGGTGTTGGTCACATTGAGCGCCGAGGCGATGGTCAGCTCGTCTGAGCGGAAGTCGCCCCAAGTGATGAGTCGCTGGATGAAATTGGTGGACAGCATCTGCTTATAGGTGCCGTTGACCATCTGCGACACATCCGCCTTTGACTGCCAGTAGTCTTCCTCGACGGTCTTGTCGTAAGGCACGAGGATGGTGTCCACGCAAGAGCTCATCATCAGGCCGGCTAAGAATAATCCTATATATTTTTTCATTGTCTGTTATTTTTTTAGATACCAACATTGATGTTGAATGTAAACGACTTGGCGCGAGGTGTCTGTGAAGAGTCCTCGGCCTTACCCCATCCCTTGATGGATACCTCGGGGTCTACACCGCTGTACTTGGTCCAGCAGTAGAGGTTGTCCATGGAGAAGTAGAGCTGAAGGTTGTTCAAGCCTATCTTCTTGATCATCTTCTTCGGGAAGGTGTAAGCCACCTGCAGGTTCTGGAAACGCACAAACGATCCATCTTCCACATAGCGGTCGGAGCCCTGCCAGTTGTAACCGGCGTTGTACATGGCGCGCGGCATCGGGGTCACGTCGCCGTCCTTGCGCCAGCGGTAATTCACGGTCGCGCTCTGGTTGGCGGTGCCGTACATCTTCTCCAGGTTCATGCGGGCCAGGTTGACCACCTTGTTGCCGAAGCGGTACATGAAACGGGTCTTCACGCTGAAGTTGCCATAACGGAAGGTGAAGTTGAAACCACCGTTGAGTTTCGGCATGGAGTTACCTAAGTAAACCACGTCGAGAGCGTTGATCTGGCCGTCGTGGTTGACATCCTCGTAGATGGCGTCACCACCCTGGAACTGGTAGGTTGACGAGCCATTGTCATAGTTGTACACCATGCGCTGGGGCTGGCGTGAACCGGCCTGTCCGCTCATCACCACCTTGCCGTTGGCGTCTACAGCCACAGGGAAGGTCTGGCCCTGAGCCAGACGGCTGTTGATTTGGCTCTCATACTCAGCGTCGCTCCATCCGTTCTCCTTGCGGAGGTTCTGCAGATACTCATAGGTGTACTGGTAAACGCCCTTGTAGCGGTAGCCATAGATAGAACCCATCGGGTTGCCCACCTGGATGCGGTTCAGATAAGAGCCACGGCTACTGGCGCTCCACTCGCTGTTGATAGAGCTGAGCACGCTCTCGTCCATGGCGGCAATCTCGTTGTAGTTCTGGGCGATGTTGAAGCTGGCGTCCATCGAGAACTTGCCGACCTTGACAAAGCGGCGGGCACTGAGGTTCACCTCCCATCCCTCGTTGGTCATCTTGCCGACATTGGCATAAGGCAAGGTAGAGAAACCGGCGGAAGAGGCAATACCCACATTCTCCATCAGCAGGTCTTTCGTGCTCTTGTAGTAGTAGTCGAAGTCAATCTCCAACTTGTCGTTGAACAGGCCGAGGTTGAAACCGAGGTTGATACCTGTGGTCTTCTCCCAGCGGAGGTCATCCAGACGGATGCCGCTCAGAGTGGCGGTCTGCTGCAGGGCACCTGTCTGACCATAATAGCCGGCAGCAGGCGTATAGGTAGAGAAGAAGAGGTTGTCCTTGGAAGGAGCCTTACCGTTGATACCCCATGAGCCACGGAGTCCCAACATGGAGATAACCTTCTCCGACCATTTCATAAACGGCTCGTCGCTCAGGTTATAACGGAGCGAGACGGCGGGGAAGTAGCCCCACTTGTTCTTCGGTCCGAACTTGGAGTTACCGTCGGCGCGCAGTGAGAAGCCCAAGGAGTAGCGTCCACCCTTATAAGAGAGGTGTCCGTTGTACATCATGCTCTGGTCGTTGCTGCGGCTGGCGCTACTACCCATAGCCTTGAGATAAGCATCCACCGTCGGCGAGGTGACACCGTTGGGCAGGTTGCCGATAGACACATTCTGGCTGTTGCTCTTTGAGGTATTCATCTCATAGCGCACCAGCATCGAGGCCGACCAATCCTCATTCTTGAAATACGGGGTATAGGTCAGCGTGGTGCGGACACCCATCTTGGTGCGGTTGCTCTCGTCATTGGTGGTCACATTATAGTTGTCGGAGGTGATGGGGTCTGATGTCAGCGAGGCAGGATACCAAGTAGGCTTACTGTTGGCATAGATATCGAAGTCCACCCGGCCCTCGAAAGTCAGTCGGTGCTGGCCCTCGCCTGTACCCAACAGCTCATAGCGCAAGGTGAAGTCTGGCGTGATACGATAGGTGCGCTCCTTGCTCCAGGCCAGGTTGCCGATGGCCACGGGGTTGCCCAAGGAACGTACATCTTTCAGCTCGGCCGAGGTATAGGCTCCAGTGTAGGGACTCTGTCCCGAACCAGCCAGCGGGTTGGCGATATAATATTCGCCGGTACTGTTGCCCAGTCCGTCCTCCCGGTAGACGGCCATGTTAGGGGCCAACTGCTGGGCTATACTCAACAGATTGGAATAGTTCTTCAGGTTGTCCGTATAGGTCAAGGCGAAGTTGGTCAAGAACTTGATACGGTCGCTCACGGTATAGTCGAGTGCCATACGGGTGGTAAAGCGCTGCAGCTTCTGCTTGATGATAGAACCTGTCTGGTTCTCATAGCCGGCACTGATACGGAAGGTGGCTTTCTCACCACCACCCGAGAGGTTGACGTTGTAGCTGTGCTGCGGACCAAACTGTGTCACGGCGTCCACCCAGTCGGTGTTGTTGTTCCAGTTCTGATACTCACCCCATGACTGGTCGTAGTTAATCTCGGCGATATTGGTGGTAGCCGTCGGCGACTGCTTCGGGTTGTAGAACTCCTCCTTCATCAGCATGGTGTACTCGTCACCGCTGAGGAGCTTGTAGCCCTTGGGCTGCCAGGCGCCCTTCAATTTATAAGAGAAGTTGACGCGCACGGGGCCGCGGACACCACGCTTGGTGGTAATCTCAATCACACCGTTGGCACCTCTGGAGCCCCAAACGGCTGTGGCGGCAGCATCCTTCAGCACCTTGATGTTGGCGATATCCTCCACGTTCACAGACAGCAGCGAGGCATACTGCTCCTCGTTGGCGTTCTGGAAGTCGAAGTTCTCGTCGGGGTTGTCGAAAATCTTCTCGTCGACCACAATCAGCGGGTTGGCGTCGCCGTTGATGGTGGTCACACCACGCAGACGCATCGTTGTACCGGCACCCAGGTTACCTGAGTTGGCCACGATGTCGAGACCGGCAATCTCACCCTGCAGGGCCTCGTCGGCCGAGGTGAACGACAGACCTTCCACAGAAGACATATCCATGGTCTGCGAGGCCACGGTCATCTCGCGTTTGGGGATAGACAGGCCGCCCGAGCTGCTGCGGCGCTTGGAGGTGACGGTCACCTCCTTCACCGTGGTCTTGGAAGACATGGGCACATTAAACTTGGTGCGGCTGCCGATAGGCATGGTCACCGTGGTGTAGCCCACATATGAAACTCTCAGTTTGTTTTTCGGATTCTTGACTGCCATCGAGAAGTTACCGTTCATATCGGTCACCACAGCCGTCACGATACGGTTGTTGGCGTCCAGCTCGACGACATTGGCACCCATCACGCCGCCAAAGGAGTCGGTGATGGTACCAGCGATACGCTGTCCTTGTGCCATCACGGCCTGAACGGTGAGTCCCATCATGGCCGTCATCAGATATTTTTTCATTGTCATAGTGTTTCGCCTTTATTTTTTACTGTTGGCGTTGAGCCGTTTGTAATAGTTGTAAACAGTCTTGACGCTCTGTCCCTTTTTGTTCCAGATGTCATAGCGTGACTTGCCGTTGCTGTCCTTTGCGTTCATGTAAAGCGGCTGGTCGATCTCGTGTACCACGCAGAATGAAGAGGTGGCAATGGCGTTGTTCTTGCTGGTGCGGTCGCTCTTGAACCAGTAGTCGCGGGTCATCACGTTGGTCAGCTTGCCGTTAGCGCCTATCACGTGGGGGATATTGGCTCCGTCCTTCACGGTAAACTGGTCGGGCGTGCTGAACGTCACTTCGAGCTTCTGGGCCACACCGAGGTCGTCGGAGTGGAAGGTGGCATAATCGCCACCGTCCACAGTCTTGTCGGCATAGACTGACACGTTCTGGAAGTGGTAGCGGATAAACTCACGGATGGCGTTGATCATGTCATACACCTTTATCTTGTCGGCAGCCTCGCCCGGTGCCAGGTCGGCACCCTCAACATGGTCATACTTGTTGTATATCTCATCAATGGTTTCCCACTTGGGCAGACCGTTATTGAAGGCTTCCGCCATGGCCGTGTTGTTGGGCGCATAGAGGGTATAGTTATAGGTATTGAAGAACTTCACGTTACCGTCACCTAAGCAGGCGTTCTTCACACCCTTGTCTTCTGTGCCGTAAGTAGTGCTGAAGATGAGGTAGCGCTCCTGGGGCGACACGCCGAAGTCGGGGTCGATGGCACTGGAGATGCCGGCCCAGTCCATGATTTCGCTGGCGTTGTTGAAGCGGTCGCAAAGCTCGAGGAACGAGCTGAAGCGGTCTTCATGCTGTTCGAGCGTGGTGCGCACGCTGTTGCGGGGAGCCTGGATAATGCCGTTCAGGCGATAGGCATGACCGTTTTTCTCGGACCATACCTGCTCGATGACCGGACGGGTCCGGGCATCGTCTATCTGGGCACCGCTGCATACGGTATTGCCTACCTCACCGCCGCTTACCATGATTTCGCCGCCGTGCTTGGTCTTGTAATAACGGCGGTCGCCTATCTTCTCGCCACCGCTGAGCACCACAGTGTGATAGTTGAGGATATCGGCCAGCTGGGTGCTGACGCTGGAGATGTTGACCACCTCGGGCAGGGCTGTGCCCACGGTGTTGGTCTCCACGTCATAGTTGTACTTCTCCACACGCAGCTCGGGCTTCTTCGACGCATCATAATAGAAGCGGAGGGCCACCGGCTGGGCTGAGCCTAAAGAGGTGGGATCCACATAGTAGGCGTTGAAGTCTGACATGCCGGTATGCTTGTGGCCCAGGATAGAGTCTTCCACATGATAGTCGAAGGCCTGGTCGTCGGGGATGAAGAAGGCATAGTTGGCGCTCATGGCCTGAAGGTAGTAGATGAAGTCCACACCCAAGTAGCGGGTATCCTCCACGGCCCAGTCCATGACATGCATATCGGGATAGGTCTGGGCGGGAGCCAATACCGACTGGAGCTCATCGGGAGCGATCATGGCGTTGAGGGCATATACCACACCGTTGTTGGCGATGGTGAGGTCATACTTGCCGTCGGTTTTCTGGTTAAGGTAGCTCATGTTCATGCCCATGTTCTCGGTGGCCGTGTTGGTGACGGTGGCAAACTTGCTGGGCACGCTGTTGACAAATGACTTCTGCTGCAGGTTGCGCACGAAGTTGCGCACGATGCCCGGCTGCTTGTTGTAGAGTGCGTCGAGGTTGTCGTTGAGGTTGGCCACGGTATTGGGCTTGTTGCCGTAGATTTCGATGAGGAAGGCACCGGGACCGCCCACAAAGTAGTCCTCGATGGCCTTGTCCACCGGCACGAACATGGCGGCCATGTCCTTCACGTTGTCGGCGGAAGTAGCCTTGCTCTCCGCATTATAATAAGTGTTCCATCCCGGGTCGAAGGTCAGCAGGTTCTGCTGGGTGGTGTTGTCGGGCGACACATTGAGCGATTGTCCCTGTGAGTTGCTGCTCAGGTAGCGCACCTGGAAGATGGAGTCCTTCATGGTCAGTCCGTTGGCCACGGCCCAGTCGTTGTAGTTGTTGGTGGTCTGCTGGTCGAAGTAGGGCGCACTGAAGTAGTCGAGCATCCGGCTGAAGCGGCTCATCTCGGGAGTCTCGCGGATTACCTGGGCCATGTTGCCCGGCGGCAGGAGCACGTCCTGCAACTGGTGGATGTATCCGTTCTGGCAGGTGATGTCGGCCTTGATGACCTTGTCACCGAAGACAAACACGTTGCTGCCCTTCTCGTCGTAATCCGATCCGGTCAGAATCTTAAAGTCATTGATGTCACCGGAGGTGGTGAGGTTGTTGTTCAAGAGGAAGTCGCGGGTGAAGTGTACCATCATGGGCTTGGTGTTGTCATACACCACGTCAAGTCCGTCGGTATGCTTGGCCCAGAAGGCGTTGTTGGCGGGCATGTCGGCCGGTCCGTAGATGTGGGTCACCGAGTCGATGACACTCACATTGGTGGAATGGCGGAGCGACATACCGTTGAGTACAGACGAGCCACTCATCATGTTGGAGAGCATGGATGTGAGCAGGGCGTTGTCGAGCATGGAGTTGTAGAAGAGGAGTTTCTTCTGGGCGAGTGTGAGCTGTTCGTAGCTTGTCACGCCCCACTTGTTGCTTTCAAAGAACCGTTTGAAAGCGTCGTCATTGGCCGGGAACACGGTCTTGCTACCCGTACGGCTCAGCGTCTCCTTGTAGTTCAGGTCGTCTGCCAGTTTCAGATAGTAAGTGAAAGTGCCCTCAAGTCCATTGGATTGTGGGTTCTGCAATGTCTCGTAGATGCTACCGTGTAGCCATTCGGGCATTGAATCAGCATCCACCTCTTCATTTTTGTCTACACACGACGTCAACAGTCCTGCGCAAACAAGTGAAAAACAACAGATGAGTTTCTTCATTGTCTATTGGAATTTGTTAATATTTATTTTAGTTATTTTCTAAGTAGTGGTAGAAAGGCTTGTTTTCAACACATTCTTGCCTACAAAATTAGGCAAAAAAACAATACCTTACAAACATTTCCGACGTTTTTTCGCCTTTCGGTTTATCTTATATTTGTATTCTTTGACAAATAATCAAAATCAAAAGAAACACAAACAAATATTAAAGTTTCAACATTCGGTTAAACTTTTTTTGAAAGAAAAAAATTAAAAGGCGGAAAGAGAAGCCCCCTTTCCGCCTTAAAATATGATAACGTTGTCTATGAGAAAGATTTACTTGCCCATATACTTCTTGCCGTTCATGATGTAAATCTGACCCTTGGCAGGTGTCATGATACGCTGACCGGCAATGTTATACTTCACATTGTTGTCCTTCACCTCTGTCTTGTCTGAGTCAACACTGAAGATACCGTCATACTTTCCAGCTGCGATATTAGAAATCTTCAAGTTGTCAAACCAGCAGCGACGGTCTGTGTTATTATAATCGCTCTTCAAGACGAATGAGGCAGGAGTCTGCTCCTGGTTCAAGTCAACCTCGTCGGATGTAAAGGTACCCTTCGAACCGGAAGTCTGACAATACATCTTGCCCTTACCATAGTCGAGCACCACATCGAAGTGGGTGCGGTTGCTGGCTGCGGCGATGGCTGCGTTGGAAGCGCTTGAAGAACCCACACCCGTGATGTTGCTGTTGTAGTTCACATCGAAAGTGTTGGTTACACTTGTGCCTGAATACTTAGAGATGTAGAGACCGGCAATGTCATTGCCATCTGCGTCCTTGATGTACCAACCTGCATTTTTAGTAATCAGGCTGCCAAAGTAATAATCGAACGAGAACTTCACGATGTCGGTAGCCTTTGCAGGAGCACCTTCAAACTTCACCGTACCCTCCATATTACCGAAGTGGAGCATACCGAGACTGTCGGTCTTCTGATAGCCCAACTCACATACGGTAGAGTCGCTCAGCACCATCTCGCCCTTTGCACCAGGGATGTAATAGGTCAAAACGGCATCGTCACCCTCGCCTTCAGAGCGCTCCTTGATGGCGATAGGATTCTCCTGGGTACCGAAGTCAATGTCTACCACAGCGGTTTCAGGAATAGCGGCCTTGTAAGCCTCGATGGCAGCCTTCAGGGCGGTGTTCTCATTCACCAGAGCCAAAGAGTCCTCGCTGTTGAAAGCAGCGGTCAGCTTGGCATCGTGCAGTGTCTGGGCGGAAGCGATGGCGGCGTTCAGCTCAGCTTTCTTGGTAGATTCTGAGTAGATACGCAGTTCCTTGGTTTCTTCAGCCATGGCGATTGTAGCCACAATGTCAGTAAACGGAGCATTGATCTTGGAGAAGTTGTTGCGGGCGGAGTTCATGGCCTTCACGGCAGCCAGCAAGGTGGCATCGTATCCCTCCTCGGGCATCTCAGCGTTCTTCAAGTCCTTGCCGTCAGCATCCACATACGTCAAAGACTGTTCATAGAGCGGCTGATACAAGTTAACAGAATCCTGCAAGGCCTCCTTGCCCCAAGGACGCTGTGAGTCTGCGATTTTGTCGCGAGAGTCGTCCAGACGCTCAATGAGGGCTTTCTGCTGCACATACACGTCATTGATGTAAGCGGCACGCTTAATCTGCGTCTCGCTGTAACCGATGATACGGAGCGAAGGATTCTTACAAGAAACCCAACCGCCGTGATCACCAAACGAGGCAAACTGGATACCCACAATCAGCTTCTCGGCATCTGCGGGCAGATGGCCGATGGCACCAAACTGGGCGTAAGCGCGGTCGCTCACATTGTCCCAAGTGATAGTGTCATTGCCTACAAACATCTTCACCGGATCCACGGCCTCGCCATAGTTCACGGCATACCAACTGCCGTCCACCTTGGTCTTGAAGTAGTTCTGGGCCTCGCCTTCCATCGAGAAGAGGAAGTCGTTGTCCACAGTGAAGGGGGCGCCAACCGCACGCTGAATCATACAGGTCTGCTTGTCAAACGCATAGTTGCCGGGGATAGAACTGGTGAAGTTCTCGGCACCCTTGACGTGTCCCCAACGGCCGCCCTCGAACACCCAGTCGCCCAAGGTCTTCAA
>CALGHW010000347.1 GCA_937916075.1 uncultured Prevotella sp. | reverse complement strand
GCACCGCACCATCATGAAAAGAAGCTCATTGTGGATGAACAGCTCATTGTGGATGAATAAGAAGCCCTTGCGTCCCCTCCTTTTGCAAAGGAGGGGCAGGGGTGGTTTGATAAAAAGGTTCGACCTATTTAAACATAACTCCATCAACAAGCAAAAATGAGCTATTCCACACACTTTTGCAGATGGCCCTATTTTTGCACCTACTTGGTGCAAAATTACATACCTGTCGGCCTGACACAAAAGACCCCCAACAGATTCATTTCTCGTCAGTTGGGGGCCTTCACTTTATATGGACCTAACAATTTCTCTTTTTAAGAGAGGAAGTTGCACTTCCTCAAAACAAATACGGACTACTGCAGACGGAACTCGACAGGCACGGTGTACTTCACACGCACGGCCGAACCGTTCTGCTTGCCTGGAATCCAGTGAGGCATATTGCGGATCACGCGTACGGCCTCCTTGTCCAGTGACGGGTCTATGGACTTGGCCACCTTCACCTTGGTAATCGAGCCATCCTTTTCCACCATGAATGTTACGATGACACGTCCCTGCACACCGTTTTCCTCAGCGATTGCGGGATATTTGACGTTCTTAGACAGATACTCAAACAGTGCGTTGGGACCGCCGGGGAAGGCAGGCATCTGCTCTACCACATCAAACACCTTCTGCTCATCCGTCACCACGCGCTGGCAAAAGGACACGGGTATCACCACTTCCGAAGCTATGGTTCCCGGAGTCCATTGCGGCATCGAGTTGACCAACCTCAGCGCCTCCTGGTTCAGCAACGCATGGTCTGACAATGCGACCGATGCGCTCGCCACACTGCCGTCCTTCTCTATCAGGGCCTTCACCAGGACCGTGCCTTCTATCCCCTTGGCCTTAGCCTCCACAGGATACTGGAGGTTTTTCAACAAATATTCTTCCAGTGCCGTATCGTCGTAACTTTTGAAATGGGCCCTAACGATGGCAAACCTAACGGGAACGGTCGTCTCCATAACCATGACCTTTCCGTTTCCACTGCCGGGAGTCCATCCCGACATAGCCCCGACCACACGCAAGGCTTCTTGGTCGAGCAACGGATTTACAGATTTGACGAGTTCCGCCTTAGCCACCTTTCCGTCCGTGCCAATAACCGCCTTCACCAGAACCGTACCTTCTATCCCCATATCCAAGGCCTGCTGAGGATAAGATATATGCTCGCGAAGGTAGCCGGTAAGATTGTCAAATGAGGGCTTGACTTTTTTGATTTTAAAGGAAATGGGAAAATTCATCCTTATCCTTACGGGTTGAGACGCATACATGGCCGGACGCAGCTTCGGCATATTCCTGACCAGCCGCAAGGCCTCGGCATTGAAGATGGAGTCTGACGTGCTCATCACCTGGACATCTGATAAAGACCCATCGGTATTGATGAAGGCAACCACTTGCACAACTCCTTCTTTATTCTCTTTATCGGCTTCCGGAGGATACTGCATATTATGCTCTAAATAATGCGTCATAGCTTGGTTTCCTCCTTCAAACGAGGGTAGAGACTGAACCGCATTTTTTATCGTCAATAGGGGGTAATAATAATTGTTTAAACTTTTTTTTCCTTCCGGACTTCTCACCTTATCCCAAGGATTTAGCCGAAGATAACCATAAGCTTCATCAAGATTTTCAAAGTCCAGGAAATTAACAGGCACTATGTATTGGCAGCGAATGGGCTGTCCGTCCTTTTTGCCAGGACTCGAATCTCTTTTACAATTTCAAGTGCCTTCTGGTCCAAGGAAGGATGTACCGAACGGATAACCTGAGGAGAACTGATGCGTCCGTCACGCTCTACAACGAAACTGACCACCACCCGGCCATGGATATTCTTCCCCTTCACATCCTTCGGATACTGGGCCGCGCTCTGCAAATATCCTGCCAGGCCTTTTACGCCACCATAGAATGAGGGGAAGAGTGAATCGTTGCCTTTATGGTACCAAAGTCTCACATCGTTGACAGTTATATTGCCATCGGAACCTTTCGGTTTGTCGGCACCCAACGGATTCATGACGTAGTTGCCACCTATACTATAACCCATAATAGGAGCATAAATGGTATCTTCCTGGACATCAGCAGTCTCGGCTGCCCAAACATGAGGCGTTGCCACAACAGGCACCCGCACCTCGGCCCAACCTTGGGCCACATGGCCGCAAAGCATCACCGCAGCCATCACAATAAATGGTTTTCGTATCATTTCTATCTTTTTAGAGGTTTTCAATAATCATAAAACAGCATGACAAGGCCAAGAGGCTTATTTTACCGGAGTCTGTGTCCCTGTTTGCGTGGGACTGACTGCTTTTTGGGGTAATTCCAAGCGGAAGGTAACGGGCACAGTGTACTTCACACGCACGGCCTTCCCGTTCTGCTTACCCGGATTCCAGCGAGGCATACTGCTCACCACACGCACAGCCTCCTTGTCCAGTGACGGGAAAACAGACTTGGCCACCTTCACTTCGGAAATCGAACCGTCATTTTCCACCACGAATGTTACGATGACACGTCCCTGCGCCCCATTTTCTTCAGCGTCTTCAGGGTAATGGATAATGGTGGACAGATACGCGAACAATGCATTGGGCCCGCCGGGGTAAGAGGGCATCTGCTCCACCACATCAAATACTTTTTGGTCCTTAGTCGTGGGAGACTCAGGCTGGGCGATGATTTCCTTGGCCCTGAGCATCTCACCCCCGATTTCATCATTGCCTTTCACATCGAAAGAGCCTATCATCATGGAGGAAGAAGTCTCTTGCGGCTGGAATTTGATAGGCAGACTGACTTTCAGTCTCACTGGCTTTCCTTTGAATTTCGCAGGAGTCCACGCTGGCATACTCTTGACGATACGCACAGCCTCATCATTGAAGACAGGGTTTGACGTTGACCCTACCTGAACGTCCGACAAGGAGCCATCTTCATTGACCACCATATTGATATTTACAACTCCCTTCTCTGTCCCAGCAGCTTTCGGATATATCATGACATTAGAAACAAACTGTTCAACTGTTTGACTTTCATATGAGAAGGACGGATAGGAGGTGACGACATTTTCAATATATAAAAGCGGTATAATCCCCCTCTGTTTTTTTATAGCGTCTGCTGCTTCACCCTTGATGAATTTTTTATCTATCTCCACCCTTTCCCAAGGATGCATCCGAACATAATCTTCCATCTCTTCCCTTTTTGAGAAGTCAAGATAGTTGACGGCCAGAATAAACTGACTGCGCACAGGTTGTCCGTCTTTAGTTCCCGGTTGCCATCGGTGCATCCCCTCAACTATCTTGACGGCCTGCGCATCCAAGACAGGATGAACCCTCTGGAGAACGGTGGGATGGGTTATCTGGCCGTCTTTCTCCACTACAAAACTGACGATGACCCGCCCATGGACACCCGTCTTTTCAATATCTTCACACTCCCTTGTTTTTGCTTTTTCCACATATTGATCCAGCCCCTTATATGAGGTATAAAAATTACCGTCCACATACCTGGGCATCAACTGGTAGGTGTCAGGGGCATACGTCATTTCTATTTGGTTGATGATCAAAACTTCTCTTTGGGTAATCGTGGTATCTGTCGACCAGTCTTTACGGAAGGGGTTGGGAAAAGAAGCCCCACCTATGTAATAATCGATAATAGGGACATAAATGGTATCTTCCTGGACATCAGACACCTCGGCTGTCAAGACACGGGGCGTTGCCATATCAGGCACACGCACCCCAGCCCAGCCGTTGGCTGCGTATCCGCAAAACAGTATAGCAGAAACAAATATTAACCGCTTATTCATCATTTTTATATTTTTAGAGAGTTTATTTGCTCACAAAGGTAAATATTTCTATCTTTTTCACCATAATATAAATTATTTTTAACTCTTTATTAACACTTTTAAGAAAGCCAAGTAATGCGAAGAATTACGTCAAGCTATACGGTTAAAAGCAGCGGATGGAGGCACTGCACAATGAGTCGGGGGATATCCTGCGGTTGAGGCATGCCATATCCACACACTTTTGTAGGTGACACATTCTTATTCATATTTTCATATACAGTAAGACTGGTTATGTCATGGAAAAACTGTAACTTTGCAGTGCTGCAACAAGCAAAAGTATAAACCGTATCATAAAAACATCAAGGAGATGAAATCAGGAAAACTCAGGTCAACATGCACGATGATACTCGCCATGTTGACAAGTGGCATAGCCTCGGCACAGATTCCCGACGGCTATTATGACTCACTGAAAGGCAAGAAAGGCGCCGAACTGAAAACCGCCGTGTACAACATCATCAAAGACCCCAACGTGCTGAACTATGGCAGCGGCAACAACAGCACCTGGTGGGGATACTACGTGACCGACAAGACCGACGACGGCTACTGCATCGACCGATACACGCCCAAAGACGAATGGAACAAGTTTGGCAGCCGGGGCAACGTCATCGGCGGCATGAACATCGAGCACTCCTTCCCGCAAAGCTGGTGGGGCGGTTCTAACTGCACCTTGAAGAAAGACTTGTATAACATCATGCCCTGCGAGTCGAAAATAAACTCGGCCAAGAGCAACTACGGCATGGGCGAGGTGACCGACGTAAAGAAGACCAACGGCGCCACCAAGATAGGCACCGGCAACGGCATGCAACTCTGGGAACCAGCCGACGAGTGGAAAGGCGACTTCGCACGCGGATTCATGTATATCGTGACGGCCTACCAGGATTATCAGAACAAATGGACCTCGGAGGGCACCAAGACACTGTATAACAATACCTACCCCACCTTGAAGGAATGGGCCAGCAAGTTATACCTGAAATGGGCACGACAGGACCGCCCCGACGACCTGGAAATCAAGCGCAACGAGGCCGTGTCGCAGATACAGGGCAACCGCAACCCCTACGTGGACTTCCCCAACCTGATGGAGTATGTGTGGGGCGACAGCGTGGATTATACCTTCGACCCCGCCACCACCTTGAAGGCCACCGACTATAAGGGCGGCAATCCTGACACACCGGATACGCCTGACACACCTGAAGACGGTACCCTCTACACGGCCGACTACAAGAGCTTTGACGGCAACTGCACCATCAAGAACGTGACGTTGCCCGAGGGAGGAACGTATGTATGGACGCGTACCTCCAACTACGGATGGAAGGGCTCGGCCTATATCAGCAAGCAGAACAAAGCCGCTGACGCTTATCTGATTCTGCCCGAAATGGACCTCACCGCCTACACGTCGGCCACGCTGAACTTCACCCAAGCACTCAACTTCTGCAAGGAGCCCGAAAGTTATATGAGTGTGGAAGTAATCTGTGAAGGCGACACCACCAAGCTCGACGGTATCAACTGGCCGGCCGGATCCAGCTGGACATTCTACCCCTCTGGCGATATCGACCTGAGCCGCTATGCAGGAAAGAAGATACAGATAGCTTTCCACTATACCAGCGACACTACAACCGCCGGAACCTGGGAGATATCTACAGCTACGGTAATGGGCAAAAAGACTGCCGACTGCATCCCTACTATTGTCTTTGACGTGACTCGCCCCTATGAGATATACAACCTCAACGGCCACAAGCTCTCTGATACCCGGAACGCCAAAGGCATGATCATCATCCGACAGAACGGCAACAGTTGGAAGAAAATCATGCGTTAATGTCATCAACGAGCTCCATACCGATATTGCCATAAGCCTATCGACATGTGTCCACGCACTAAAGACAAAAACGTATAGACATGATTAAAGCCCTGACTTGTAAGAAGTCAGGGCTTTAATCATGTCTATACGTTTTCACAACTGCTCTATTTGTTCCTTGGTCAGTCCCGTCACAGTCATTATCTGTGAAGCGGGCATACCTATAGCAACAAGATTGCGAGCTATTTCCTTGCTTTTACCCATCTCACCTTCTGCTCGACCTTCTGCTCGACCTTCTGCTCGACCTTCTGCTCGACCTTCTGCCATGCCTTTCTCTCTGGCTTCCCTTTCTGCGGCAGCCATGCATGCCATATTGTCGCGCGCAATCCAAAGGCTGTTCTCATAAGCCTCCCACTCCTTGCGGTTCAGCCTATGGCTGTCGGCATATTCCTCCAACTGCTTGAATATCTCCTTTTGTGCCGTAAACGGCATTCTGCTTAGTGCTTCCATATGCTTCAATACATAAATCCATTTGTCAAAATCTGTCTCACACCTGTCTTCCTCCTTTTTAAATAAGGGGATGGCAAGGTATATAAACCGGAGCTTGTCCGATGCTTGTTTACCACTGTCCTTGTCTGCCAATACGATGTCTGTCCGGAACTTGTCCACTTCATCCGACTTAGGGAGATAGTTCATGAAGCAGACTGTGTATATTGGCAAGAACCTGTATGCGGCCTCTTTCTCCTTTCTGCCTTTCTCCACCTGCTCAAGTATGCAGCGGCTTGCGTAACAGATAGAGCGGTCGAGGAAATACGGCTGCCACTTGTTTTGCATCTCAACAATAAAGCGTTTGCCGTCATCTGTCTCACAATAGATATCGTATATGATACCGCGCTGGTCTTTGGTGGGCGGCAACTGCTCCTTGTCCATAAACGTGACATTCGTCACGTGAAGCTCACCAGCCAACAAGTCATTAAGAAAACTTATCAGCAATGGTTTGCTGAATTCCTGGCCGAAAAGGCGCTTGAAACCCCAGTCGGTAAAAGG
>CALGHW010000346.1 GCA_937916075.1 uncultured Prevotella sp. | reverse complement strand
CGCCGCTGCAGTTCTTCCTTGATTTGTGACGCCAGCCGATAGTTTTCACAGTCGATGGCCTTCTGCATCTCTTCCTCCAACCGCTCACCTGAAAGCACGTTGATGGGAATGGCCATCTTGCCTTGCTGTCTGCCGGCGTAATCCACGCCCTGACGCATCAGCAGCCGGTTGTCGATATAAACGGGGATACCGCTCACCTCCGACAACAGCACAGCGTCACTCAGACGGACAGGAAACTGTGTTTGGTCGGTGACATCGGTCAATACGGTCTTATACTCCCCGTCAATGATGTCGTAGACTTCTATCTCATAACGCTCCGTTCCCCCGAGATCTTTCAGCATAGCTGTCATCACCTCCGGCAACAGCTTGTCACAGGTCCTTCCGCCACAGGTGCGTAGCTGCAACTGGCTTTTCATCATCTCATCACACACCACCGTGAGTGCTTTCTTCTCTTCCTGGTCTGTCAGGGTGATGACGGCCATTCCCCGGCCGTCAACCACCTCACAAATTCCCTTGTAGAAGAGTCGGGTACGATACCTCATCATGCCTCGACCTGCTTTTTAGGATGATGGAACACCAAAGCAAAAAGGATGCCCACCACCAGAGCATAACCGGCAAAGATAAACCAACAGGTCTGCCAGTCACCCAGCAGGTAGCCGTCGGCAGTCCAATGGCAATAATGATTGATGACCTCACCGGCCAGCAAAGTGCCGATGGTGGCACCCAGTCCGTTGGTCATCAGCATGAAAAGTCCCTGAGCGGAGGCTCGCACCTGCACATCGCACTCCTGGTCGACAAAAAGGCCGCCCGACACATTGAAGAAATCGAAGGCCACGCCATAGACGATACAGGACAGGATAAACAGCGTTACGCCGGGGAACATCGGATTGCCCAGGCCGAAGAACCCGAAGCGCAGCACCCAGGCAAACATGGCTATCAGCATCACTATCTTGATGCCGTAACGGCGCAAGAAGAACGGGATGAGCAGTATGCACAGGGCCTCTGCCACCTGACTGATAGACACCAGCAGCGTGGCGTTGTTGGCCGCAAACGAGCCGGCCATCTCGGGAACGCCCTTAAAACTGGTGATAAAAGGTGTGGCATAGCCGTTGGTCACTTGCAGCGACATACCCAGCAGGCCAGAGAAGATGAAGAACAAGGCCATACGCTTGGTCTTGAACAGCTTGAATGCGTCCAGTCCAAACATCTCGGCCACCGTGCGGTTCTCCTTCACCTCCAGTTTACACTGGGGCAACGACAGGCAGTAAAGGAAGAGCACAATGCCAAGCAGGCCGGAAACCAAAAACTGCATATGAGTGTACTGAAACTTGTTGGCATTCTCCAACAAGGAGAAGCCCAGACTGCCATCCTCGATGGTGGCACAATTCACGAACCACATCGTGGCGATAAAGCCCACCGTTCCGAACACCCGGATGGGCGGGAAGTCTTTCACGGTATCCAAACCATGATTTTTCAGGATGGTGAAGGCCACCGTGTTCGACAGGGCCAACGTAGGCATATAGAAAGCGACGCTCAGCGTGTAGAGCGTGATAAACAATGACTTGTCGGGTGTGGCCTCATGCATGCCCACCACACAAAGACTGACCATCAACAAGCCCGCCACCAGGTGACAGAATCCCAACAACCGCTGGGGCTGCACATAGCGGTCGGCGATGATGCCCATCAGGGTAGGCATAAAGATTGACACAATGCCCTGAATGGCATAAAACCAGGATATCTCGGCGCCCATTCCGGCCCTTCCAAGATAATTGCCCATTGACGTGAGGTATGCTCCCCACACTGCGAACTCCAAGAAGTTCATCAGCGCTAAACGAACCTTCATATTCATATCGTTTTCATTTGATTGGTTTTCCTTTATAATAAGCTTTCGGCTGGCGGTCATCCCCGTTTTCCACCGTGATGACTCCCCCAAGCCACTCTGTCGACGCCTGCTCACCCACCAGCGAATAGACGTCAACCACCCGGCCCGCCTCAAGCTCCACCACACCGGGCGCAAAGACCCGCTCGGGAGTCACCACCTCATGGGCAGCCACGCGTCGGATAGGTGTCATTGTTTTTTCTTGATTTTCAGGGGCGACCCTATTGTGAGCCGCTCCACCTTTGGTTTTGTCTCCTGCCTCGGGGGCGTAGATGCGGGGGCAGGTTCAGCCTGTACAGGCTGTGTGGCAGCCTCTTGCTGCGGCTGTGCCGGAGTAGCCACAGAGTCAGGACGCGGAACGGCCACTCCTCCTGAAGGCTGCTCCTGCCGCCGGAATCGAATCAGCTGGATGCCATTGATGAACATCAGCTTTTGCAGTATCGAGCCGTCACCGCCCTGTCCTAAAAAGATAAAGCCACGGAGCTGCCGGATATCGTTATCAGGATTAGAGGGTATCGTCAGCGTGCACAACCCCGAATAAGAGATGCGGGTCTGATACACGGCTGTACTGTCATTGGCATAGTCCACGGCCACATAGAGCAAACCGTCCTTATAGCCACTCTGATACATGAAGTCCACCATCAGGTTAAGCTGGAAGGAGTCGCCCTTGCGAAACGTGGTGTCACTGGGCACCGTAAAGTCCATCCGGTTATAAGGAGCGGCTGGCAGGAGCATGGCCACCGTACGGTCACGCCAGATGTTGGC
>CALGHW010000345.1 GCA_937916075.1 uncultured Prevotella sp. | reverse complement strand
CGGCGATAAACACGCGGCTATAACCGCCCTTACCGTCGGCCTGGGTGCTGAAACACACCATGTAGCCGCGCTTGAGCTTGAAGCTGCTAATCTTGTTGTCAAGGCTCTTGCCCTTGAGGTTGTATACATTGTCCACCGCATAGTCACTGGACGAGGTGCCGGCATAGTTCTCGTCGGTATAGACCGTCAGTACTCCGTCGGCCGTATAAGGCAGAATCATTGTTCCGCGCAGGTACATACGCAACTGGCAGTTGACACCGCTGACGGCCTTGGCCCCATTGATGGTGATGTCGCGCAGCACGGACTGGGCCTGGCTGGGGAGCACATTGTCCAGGATGACCGTGGCATGGGCTGTGTTGGTGATGTTGATACTTCCGCCCTCGGCAAACGGGGTGGACGAGCTGATATGGTAGTCCACGTCGTCAGCCAGGGTGACGGCAGAGCTCACTTGATTAACCGACTCTACGGTATTGGCCGCCTGAAGTGCCAACGTCGATGTCAGCAGGGCCAGGGCCAAGATATGTTTTTTCTTCATGATAAACAGGGGTTACTTGATGATTACTTTCTTTCCATTGATGATATACAGGCCTGCGGGCAAGCGGTCAACGGCAGAGGCATCCTTGCTGATGAGCACTCCATTGAAGCCATAGATGCCACTTACAGACGGAGCAGCGGTAGCCTCTGAGACAACGGTGTTGATGCCCGTCACCTCGTCTTTCGTCAACGTACCAAAATAGAACATCCGGAAGTTGGAAAAGATGGTCCAGTCGTTGTCCACAATTGAGGTGTTGGCAAGGGCGACATTCACGTTGGCAGAACGACGGATGCTGAACACCACCTCGTTCTCATACAGTCCCTTGGCAAAGTAGAGGCTGGCAGCCTGCATATTGTTGGGGATATAGGTGCCTGAGGCCACGGCCAATTCCTTGCCGCCCAAGGTCTTCGGCTGGGCGTCGGCCATGATGTTCTTCAGCTTGACGGTCTGGCTCTGGGCCGTGAAGGTGGCGGTCACCTTGTCGTTGCCAGCCAGGAAGTCCTGATAGACGTCTGCCGAGGCACCCGGACGCTGGAAGGCCTGCACACAAGCCTTGAAGGTACCCTTGGGCAACTTGACCTTCTGGATCATGTTGAAAGTCTTCTCAAAGAACTCGCCACACGAGAAGCTGAGCGTCGGTGACTCGCTCCATCCCTCACTGGAGTCAAGACCGGGATTGGCCATCAGAAAGGTTACATCGAAAGGTTGGCTGACCGACTTCGGGGTAACATTTTCCAAGAAGGCAAACAGGGCATTCTTCGCCTCTGTCTCCAAAGCGACGATGTCGGCCTCCACAGTCAGGGTGTCAACCTTTGCCTTGATAGAGGTCAAGGACTCAGTCAGAGTCTGGTCCGTTCCCTCCTTGTTCTCTACATGCGGGACGTCCAAGAGGCGTTTTCCCTGGGCAATCACTGAGTCAACCTTGCTGCGGGCGGTCGTGTTGCGCTTGTTCAACGCTTCTTTCAACTGAGCGTCCAGAATGGCCAGTTCGTCACTGTTCTGTATCAGCCAACGCTGGCTTTGGGCATTCTTCTCAAACTTCATGCTTGCGGCACTGGTCTTCTGGTTGGCCACGGCTGTCAAGCTGGTGGCTTGGTTGTTCGTCACATAGGAAATCCAGTAGCCCTTCACGTCAATATCCTGTACCTCCACACTCGACGGCAGGAAATGCAGCGACTCGGTCTCACCGGGTGCCGACAGAGTCTTGGTGACAAAGCCATCGTTGCCGACAGATTTATAAGAAATGTATTTGCCGGTAGCCACATTCTTCAGGGAGTAAAGACAGGTGGCGGGATTGAAGGTGATGTTCCAGGCTGCGCTGTCGTTGGCCAGGGCCTGGCTGCAATCCATCTGCCGCCAAGCTAACTTGCCGTTTGCGCCCACCATCAGACAGGAAGTGTAAAGGCCATTATCCTCCGACTCACTCTTGATATAATACTTCACCGTGTCCTCCTGCTCAAACACATAAGCCGGAATGGCAAACTGGCTGGTGGTGGTGGGCAGTCCGTCCTCGCCCAAAGCCTCGGCCAAAAGCGAGTTGCCGACATAGAGTTTGTCGGTCTTGGTGTCCTCATGGGCACCGTTGACACCATAAGGCCACATGTGGGTCTTGTCACCCTTCAGATAGGCCGTCTTGTCATTGTCCCAAAAGCGGACGACCCGGGTGGCACGCGGCCCGAGCCAGTAACCCGACGAACCGTTCTGCCGGAGGTATGAGTCGGGACCATACCACAGGTAGACCGTACCCACGCCGATGGCATGGAGCATCTCGTGGAGCAAGGTGCCCGTGGCCTGGTAAGACGCATTGGGACCTACACGCATCCAACCGCCGTAGCTACAATCGGCCGTCGGAGTCTGTGCGCCATAACCGATACTCACATTCAAACCGCGGATGCCGGTATACTCATTCCACAGCTCGACGGCCTTGGCGGCAGCGGGCTTGATGCGGTTCAGGGCCTCGTCGGGAAATCCGTCGCGGATGGTATAGTTCACACCGTTCACCTGCGGACGGGTAACAGCCTTGACGGGCTGTCCATAGATGACGTCACCTGCCTTGGTCTCCGCAAAGGCACGGATATAATACACTGTGGCCGGCATAAGACCGGTCATCTTGTAGATACGGCCATTGTTGTCGATGTAATCTGTAGCCACCTGGTCATTCACCGTAGGCATGGGCTGGGTGGCATAACAGAAGCCCTGGCGGCTGACCGGAGTCGAGGCAAAGCCTGCGGTGGTCATACGGCCATACAGTGTGGTGGCACCGCCCACCCATTCCTTGACGGTGGTGACGGTTTGGTCGGCAGCGGCGGCTGTCAGTCCGAAAGCCAACTGACTGCAAGCGGCCAATGTCAATGATATGATTTTAAATTGTTTCATCGTTATTTCTTATTTTATACGTGTCTTTCCATTCTCAATAAATACGCCGTGGCTTGGCTTCTCGGACATTCGGACGCCTAACAAGCTGTATACGCCCTGTGCGCCTTGTCCCGTCTGCGTGACCGACTTGACGGCAGCCGGTGAGTCGAGATAGGTAAGCTTGAAGTTGTCAAAGCAGCACCAGTCGCTGTTGATACTTTTCGTACTCCGGATACCTACCTTCAACTTGCCGTCGGTCACCTGGCACTCCACGGAGTTGTGATAGAGATTCTTTTCATTAAAAGCCGCATTGGCCTGGGTCACATTGTCAGGATAGGTATAGGGAGTGAGGGTATAGCCCTCGGCGTCAAACAGACTGCAAACGGCCTTCTCCTCATTGTTCAGATACAGGTGGGCATTGATGACCTCCCTTCCACTCTGATGAGCGGCGGCAGCCACTGTCTTGCCGCCAGCCCGGTAGAAGCTTTGCACCTCCAGACGATAGCGCCCATTGGGCAAGCCCGACAGTTCTTGATAGAAATCAAAAGTTTTGTTATACTGCTCGGCCACCTGGCCATTGGCTGCCGTAAAAGAAGTGCCTTTCCAACCTGTCGAGCCTTGTGAGAAGTCGGGATTCTGGAGCAGGAAAGTAATATCAGCCAACTGGCCCGCATAGGCCTGCTGGTAAATATAGTCCTTATACTCGCCATAGGCTTTCATGAGACCGGTAAGGGCATTTTTCATAGCCGTGTATTCCTCGTCAAATGTGCCACTCTCTGCCAATGCCTTGTCGGCCGCCTCTATAGCCTTTGTGAGCGGCTCATAAGCGGCCGAGGCATTCAGGGCTTTAGCGTCCTTGACCAAGGAGAGGAGCTGGTTCCAGTTTTCAAGATGCGTGTACTCACGCTCGGTGAGTGTGAGAAACGATCCGTGCTGGGGCTTCACTTCGCCACTCATGGTAACGGCCTCTCCAGGGTTGGAACAGTGCTCGTCGAGGTCGGCCAACTTGTAGGCGTAGCCTCCACCATAGAGCATATAAGCCACCTTCCATGTGCGGCTGCCGATAGGCCGATAGGCACTGACACCCTCAATGGCTTTTCCGGACTCCTTGATAATAAAGTCGGAATCCTGCTTCCACTGACAGGCTCCAGTACTGCCCGCCTCAGGCACCAAGGTCTTGGCCGTGGCCCGATAGACACACTTGTATCCGTTGCGCTCATCCTTGTAGAACATCACATATTGGTCGTCAAGCTTGTTGTACACGATATCTGCGTCAATCACGTCATAGCCCGGATCAAAGAGGAGTTTAGGCTGGGTCAGCCCGGTGAGGTCCTCGTTGA
>CALGHW010000344.1 GCA_937916075.1 uncultured Prevotella sp. | reverse complement strand
CGGCTGGACGGCCTGTGGCGTTTCGGCATGGGCGACGAGCCTCGGTATACGGACACGGTGACACTGCCCGGCTCTATGCTGACCAACGGGAAGGGGCTTGATGTGAGCGTGAAGACCCGGTGGACGGGCAGCCTGTATGACTCCTCATATTATTTTAATCCCTATATGGCGAAATACAGGGTGGAGGGGCAGATGAAGTTCCCCTTCTTCCTTACCCCGAAGAAACACTATGTGGGCAATGCCTGGTATGCCCGGACGGTGCATGTGCCCAAGGACTGGAAACGACGCCGGGTGGTGCTCTGCATGGAGCGGCCCCATATCACGACCACGGTCTTTGTCAACGGACATGAGGCCGGCCGTGACTCGTCGCTGAGTGTGTCTCACGAGTTTGACATCACACCCTATGTCCGCTATGGTGCGGACAATGAGATTGCAGTGCGGGTGGGTAACACGATAGACAATGTGTGTGTGGGACAGGACTCTCACAGTGTGACCGACCAGACACAGGGCAACTGGAACGGCATCGTGGGCGACATCGTGCTCAAGGCCCGGCAGCAGGAGTATATTGACAATGTGCAGGTTTTTCCGGATGTGGCCGGCAAGCAGGTGCGGGTGGTGGCCCGTGTGGCAGGCTCGCGTCCCAAGCATGACTTCCGCTTCCTCGTCGACGGACAGGAAGTGAGCAGCGGAAAGCTGGCCACGGCTGATGACGGTACGGTGACGGTGACACTGCCCATGGGCGAGAACGTGAGACTGTGGGATGAGTTCAGCCCCAATCTCTACCAGCTGACCACAGTGATGGACCGTGACACGGTGGAGACCACCTTCGGCATGAGCCAGATCAGCATTGAAGGGCGACAGTTCTATATGAATGGGCGGAAGATATGGATGCGCGGTACTGTGGAAAACTGTTGCTTCCCCGAGACGGGCTATCCGCCTACCGACGTGGTTTCTTGGGAACGGATATTCCGCAAGTGTAAGGAGTATGGACTCAACATGATGCGCTTCCATTCTTATTGTCCGCCTGAAGCAGCCTTTACTGCGGCCGACCGTGTGGGATTCTACCTGCAGCCCGAGGGACCGTCGTGGCCCAACCACGGTGTGAAGTTGGGCAATGGTATGGCCATCGACCGCTATTTGCTGGAGGAGACTCAGCGTATGGTGCGCCAGTATGGCAATCACCCCTCCTTCTGCATGTTGGCGGCTGGCAATGAACCGGCAGGCAACTGGGTGAAGTGGGTTGGCGACTTCGTGGACTATTGGCGGTCTACCGGTGACAGGCGCAGGGTGTACTGTGGTGCGTCGGTGGGAGGCGGATGGGCCTGGGACCCCAAGAGTGAATATCATGTGAAGGGTGGCGCCCGCGGTTTGGACTGGGATCGGCGTGCCCCCCAGTCGGAAGATGATTTTGACGAGAATGTGGTGAAGGTAGTCCAGAAAGGCCGTACTCCCATCACTTTTGATGTCAACGAGCCTCTGTTGGCGCACGAGATGGGACAGTGGTGTGCTTTCCCCGACTTGAAGGAGACCTCACAGTATACGGGCGTGTACAAAGCCGGCAATATGGACATCTTCCGCGACTTGCTGCGCGACAACGGCATGGCCTCGCAGGCTGAACACTTCCTCCACGCCAGTGGCAAATTGCAGACACTGGCTTATAAGTATGACCTGGAGCGCAATCTCCGTACAAAGGATTATGCCGGATTCCAGTTGCTGGGACTTAATGACTATAGCGGACAGGGTACGGCCCTTGTGGGGGTGCTTAATGTGCATTGGCGTGAAAAGGGCTATTGCACCGCCAAGGACTGGACACAGTTTTGTGCGCCGGTGGTGCCGTTGGCCCGCTTCCCCAAGTTTGTCTATTCGGACGCAGACAGCCTGGTGGTGCCGATAGAGCTGTATAATGCCTATCGGGAACCGTTGCGCGACGTGGAAGTGGGTATCGCATGGTCTTGCCCAGAAGACAAGGCTCTTGTCGGTGGCGCACAGGCTTCATGGAGCAAGATTGACACGGTGAGCATCGGCAAGAATATCCCGTTGGGGACCGTCAGACGCTCGCTGGCCTCGTTTGACCAGCCTACGAAGGTGACGCTGGAGGTCACGGTGAAGGCTTCAAACATGCCGCATGTGGCACGCAACACATGGGATTTCTGGGTGTATCCATCTGAAATAGAGATGCCTGCGGCCAGGGATATTTATATCGCTGACACACTGGACGCAAAAGCTCGCAAGGTGTTGGACCGTGGAGGCAAGGTGTTGCTGCTTGCGGCCGGAAAGGTGAAGATGGGGGCTGACGTGAAGCAGACGTATCTTCCTGTGTTTTGGAATACAAGTTGGTTTAAGATGCGACCGCCGCATACCTCGGGAGCGTGGATAGACGTGGAGCATCCATTGTTTAAGAATTTTCCGACCGATGATTGGGGCAATCTCAACTGGTGGGAACTGCTCAACAAGGCGCAAGTGATGAATCTGCGCGAGCTGCCCAAGGACTATCAGCCAGCCATCCAGCCCATTGACACATGGCACGTGAGCCGGAAGTTGGGTATGATTATTGAGGCTCGGGTGGGCAAGGGCAAACTGTTGATGACCACGATGGATCTGTCGAACAACCTGGACCGTAGACTGGTGGCCCGACAGATGCGCCGGGCTGTCCTGATGTATATGGACAGTGCTGACTTCAATCCGTCTTTGCGCTTAGTGCCACAGACAATCACCGATTTCTTCACTCTGTCGGCTCCTCCTGTGAATATGTTTACCACGGATTCGCCTGATGAGTTGAAGCCCAAATTGAAGTA
>CALGHW010000343.1 GCA_937916075.1 uncultured Prevotella sp. | reverse complement strand
GCATTGAAGGCTGCCCAGTAATAGAGGCCGGCATCAGCCGGAGCCGTAGGCCGGATGGTGAAGGTGCGGGTCTCCCCGTCCTTCATCTTGACAGGAGTGGTATAGTATTCCTCGTTAATCACTTGGTAAGTGGTGTCGGCCAGCAGCAAGGTCACAGGAGCGTCATAGCCGCCATGACACGTCAATGTCATCTCGGCCGTGAACGCCTTGCCGGCCTCCACCGTCGACGTGACTTTCATATCAGTAGCCTCCACGCCGCGCGTCACGGCCTGGAAGGTCAGCATCTGCGGCAAGTCAAGGATAAAGTTGCCCTCATGGTCTATCAGGGCGAGATAATAGGTATATTGGGTCCATGCGGGAGCCACTCCCTTGAGATGGAGCGTGGTTGTCTCGTTGTCCTTGAGCGTCACCTGGCAAGTGGTGTCGATACTGTTGCACAGATAGAGCTGGTCATCGACGGACGCGACAACCACAGCCCTCACCTCACCGTTGTAGGCACCGCCTGTGCTCTTGAGGGTCACGTCGGCAGCCATCTCCTCACCCGTATACACCGTGGAGGTCAGGAGGCGCTGGTCGGTCACCGACAGTTGGCCCTCCTGCACAACAGGGGCTTTCTTCACATCTATTGTCAACAGATTGCTCACTTGTTTGTTGGCATAATTATAGGCCACCAGATAATAAGTGCCGGGAGTGTCAGGTGCCTTTATCTCAAAGGTCATGGTGTCGTAAGCCCCTTCCTTCACATTGACGCTGCCGGTATAAACAGTACCCAAGATATTGTATTTATCATTGACCATCAAGATTTTCACGGGCCCCCAATAGTCACCCCGCTGGCCATAGACTGTCAGCGAGCCGGTAAAATTCTGACCCGCATAAACAGGGTCGTTAGTGACCGTCTGGTCAGGCACGTAGATGCTGCCCGTGGGAGCGGGTGCGATAGTCAGCGGAACAGGATCCATCAGCATGACGTAACTTCCGGTACTGGTCTTCTGGAAGATGCTGAAATAATATGTCCGGCCATCCGTTGGAGCCACCATTTGGAAGGTGCAGTCGGTCTCCTCGCCTGCCTCCAAGTTGCAGTACATACTGGTGGGGGTTTTAAAATAGCCATCGTCGCCCTCATAATATACCAGGCCGCCAACCAGCTCGCCATTAAACTCGCCTCCACGGCACGCCACATGCACTTTCATATCAAACGAACCGCCCTTAACCACCGGCTCCACGGCCACATGCACATCCGAGAAACTGAGGTCGGCCTCTTGGGTGTCCACCGCCTTCAAGGTGATTTGTCCGTTGGCTACCGTGGCTGTGTAAGCCTTGACTGGTGTGTCCACAGAAAACCGTATATCATACCACTTACCGGTTTTTGGGTCCTGATAGGCCGGAGTCACCATATAGGTGCCGTTAGCCTTGGGGAAACTCGTCATCTTCACCTCATAGGTAGACGCATCTAAATAATAAGAGAAAGCCACGTTGCAATAGGTTGTAGAGGCCAGGTAAGTGGCAGTCCCGTCTGCCGCCGTGACTTTCAGTCCCATGGCCACAGACATATCCTCCGCTCCAGAAGAAAAGAATTTGCCTGATATTCTAAGATTCGATGCGGCCGAAACCTTCAATGGATACACATCCATGGATTGTTCTGCCAAGACAAAGGGCACGCTCGTCTGGGCGTCGTGCTCCATACCCGTGATAACATTTTGCAGGATAGAGTAGCCGGCACTACTTCCACCGATGCCCTGACTCTCGGGATCAAGAGCCGTCAGCACAAAATAGCCGTTGCTGACACCTCCCCATCCCCAGTTGAAATGATAATAGCCATCCTGATAGCCGTCGCACACAAAAGCATGACCTACCGATTCGTTTTGACCGCAATAAAACACCGGACGCCCGGAAGCCAACTCGCCATAGATCATCTCGTCCCATTCCGCCTTGGAATAATAACTGCGAAGCCTAAATGCCAAGCCTTTCCTATAGCCCAAATACGTACAGAGACCTACCAAGGTGGTAACAGGAGAGGTTCCGCTCGACGGTCCATAACTCATGTCCACAGCCCTGCCCACGTCCGACATCAGTTTGGCCACCGCCTTTTTGGAAGCCGTGCTGCTACTGCTGCTGTAAGTGTCGGTCATGGATTCCCAGTCATACACGCTCTGGCTGAAGTTGCAACTCAGCGTCTGGTTGTTCCACTCATAGGAGTGATACCCTGTACCACGCTCGGGCCACTTGTGGTAATACATGATTTGGGCCGCCGCCGTGGCGACGCATCCTGTAGCGCAACGCTCCCCGTCGAGCACGGGGCACTGGTCGTTATAGGGTGAGTCCTGGTTCCACAGACAGGTGAGCATCGGGGCGATGGCGGTGCGGTGTTCGCCGGCTTTCAACCGGACCACCTGACCCTTGCCCCGGGCGGAAGCCTTCTTGCCACCCGACTGGGCCGCCTCAATCTGCTTGTCATATTCCGCCAGCCACCACTTCATGTTCTCGGGCATCGTCTGGAGGTCAAAGCTGCCACTGTCGGCATAGCCCAGCACCGTCTGGTCGGCCAAGTCGTCGGCGGCCACAACGACAAAGCCACTGCCGGCACCGATGTTATAGACATAATACCCCGCTGACGAGGCG
>CALGHW010000342.1 GCA_937916075.1 uncultured Prevotella sp. | reverse complement strand
AACTTGCGTCCCCACCCATGAAAAACACGAAAGATGATGATTCAATCATTTTGTCATCTCGCCCTTTTGGTGTATCTTTGCATACTTCAAAGCATTAGTATCTGATTATGGACAACTATATAGAGATCAAAGGCGCCCGCGTCAACAATCTCAAAAACATAGACGTGAAGATACCGCGCAACCGACTGATTGTCATTGCCGGTGTGAGTGGCTCGGGCAAGTCGTCGCTGGCCTTCGACACCCTGTATGCCGAAGGGCAACGCCGCTATGTGGAAAGCCTGTCTTCATACGCCCGCCAGTTTTTAGGCCGCATGAACAAGCCTGAATGTGACTTCATCAAGGGCATCCCGCCCGCCATCGCCATCGAGCAGAAGGTCATCAGCCGCAACCCCCGGTCGACGGTGGGCACCACCACGGAAATCTACGAGTACCTCCGCTTGCTTTATGCGCGCATCGGCAAGACTTTCTCGCCAGTCAGCGGCGAAGAGGTGAAGAAGCACACCACAGAAGACGTGCTCCAATGCGTGCGGCAGTATGCGCCGGGCACCAAGTTTGTCATCGTGTCACCACTGCACCTGGTGGAGGGGCGCACCATCGAGCAGCAGCTCAAGATGTATGTCCTGCAAGGCTACTCGCGCCTCTTCATAGGCAACGATTTCCTGCGTATCGACGATTTTCTGAATGACGCTGACCGTCTGAATATCACACGGCCCGAAGACGTGTTTCTTGTGATAGACCGCCTGTCGATAGACGACTCGGCCGACAGCATCGCCCGGCTGACAGACTCGGCCGAGACAGCCTTCTACGAGGGAGACGGACAGTGCCGGGTGGTACTCCTGCCCTCCATGATAGGCTACGACTTCTCCACCCGCTTTGAAGCCGACGGCATCACTTTCGAGGAGCCCAACGACAATATGTTCTCGTTTAACTCGCCGGCCGGAGCCTGCCCCGAATGTCAAGGCTTCGGCAAGGTAATGGGCATCGACGAGAAGCTGGTGATACCCAACCCGTCGCTCAGTGTCTACGACGGTTGTGTGGTGTGCTGGCACGGCGAAAAGATGAGGATATGGAAAGACGAGTTCTGCCGACTGGCCGCCACGGATAATTTCCCGATATTCGAGCCTTACTACAACCTTACCCGCCAACAGAAAGACTGGCTCTGGCACGGCCTGCCCTGCGAGGAGCGCAAGGCAGCCGCCCACCGCACTTGCATCGACAGCTTCTTCCAAATGGTCAAGGACAACCAGTATAAAATACAGTACCGCGTGATGATGAGTCGCTACCGCGGCAAGACCACCTGTCCTGTATGCCACGGCACCCGACTGAAAAAGGAAGCCAACTATGTGAAGATTGGCGGCCGCAGCATATCCGACCTGGTGGAGATGCCCATTGTAAGGCTCAAGGAATGGTTTTCACAACTCCAGCTCGACGAGCATGACAGCACCATCGCCCGCCGACTGCTCACGGAAATCAACAACCGGCTGCAATTTCTGCTGGACGTGGGACTGGGCTACCTGACCCTCAACCGTATGTCAAACACGCTGAGCGGCGGAGAGAGCCAGCGTATCAACCTGACCACATCGCTGGGCAGCAGCCTGGTGGGCTCGCTCTATATCCTCGACGAGCCAAGCATCGGCCTGCACAGCCGCGACACCGACCGGCTGATACAGGTGCTACGCAAGCTCCAGGCTCTAGGCAACACAGTGGTGGTGGTGGAGCACGACGAGGAAATCATGCGTGCCGCCGACTATCTCATC
>CALGHW010000341.1 GCA_937916075.1 uncultured Prevotella sp. | reverse complement strand
GCCGCTCGTCGCCCGGGAGAATCATTGCACCGCATATGCCCCAGCCATGCTGTGTAGGGTTCTCGAGCAAGTGGGATGTCATGTACTCAAGGTGTGCGCGATGGAAGTTGCCAACACCAAAATGAAGGATGCCTGCTTTTACCGAGTTGCGGTCGTAAGAATAGCCGTTTATAACGTTTGTTGCCATGATGTTTAAGTTGTTAATTATTGGTTATTGATTTTTATCGTTTAAGTTCTCTGTTGTCTTTCGGGTCTTTCCTCCCTTTTGACATTGCAAAGATATAAATGCGAATCAGCATGGCAAAGAAAATATTAAGGCTAAAAACTGCAAACGTTTGCGGTAACGTTTCCAAAATCTGCAAACGTTTTAAATGGGCGGAAATTAAAGTTGCGCAGTTTTCTTTCTCACTCCCAATAAATTACGCTAACTTTGCATAAGGCAAATAAGCGTACCAATATAGTAATACATATAAAAAACGGAGAATATATTGAAAAAAATCATTGTTTAGCTTAGTTTTTTGCTTTGCTCAACTGTATAGATAGTGTATGAAGAAGGAAAAGAACATAGAACAGTTGTTTCGTCGGCATTACGCGAAGATGTACAATCTGGCCAGATGCATCCTCTCTGATGACGACGAAAGCAAGGATGTGGTGAGTGAAGTGTTCGCCAAGATTCTTGCCGATGGTGTCGTGCTTATGCCTGGGAGCGAGGAGGGATATTTGATGCGGAGCGTCCGCCACCGCTGTCTTAACTTGATAGCCCACAAGAGCGTCAAGGAGAGAGTGGCGAGGCTGCTGCTTGATGATGCGGATGTCATCCTTTCGGACGATACCGACGGGCGGCTCGAGCGACTGATGCTTCTCATCGAGGAGCTTGAGCCGCCCGTAAGGAAGCAAATCTTCCGCCTTCGCTATCTTCAGAAAATGTCTTACCAGGAGGTGGCCGATGAGTTGGGGGTGAGCAAGGTGACGGTGTTCAACCATATCTCACAGGCATTGGACTGGATTAGGAAACAATTTAAAAACTGAGCAAAACAATGACAACAAACAAGAGTAAGCGCCTGATGTTCTTCGATATGCAGGAGCATCCCGAGCGTTATACCGACGAGCAGGTGGAAGCCTTGCTTGCCGACGAATACATCAATACATTCTTTCACGACATGGCCATGACAAGGATGGCGCAGCAAAAGTCAAGAACCAGGAGTGTGAACGTTGATGGGGAATGGAAGAAGTTTGCCGCAAGTCATGGGCTGTCGTCTGGCAATACCATGGCCCACACGTTTGGCAACCGCTTCAAGGTTGCAGCCTCTGTCATTGGTGTTGTGCTTCTTTCGGGTGTTGCTTTTGCAGCAATCCATTCGGGCATCTTCCGTTCTTCGTATTCGGAAGAGACGAGTCAGGTTAAGGCAGGGCAGACATCATCGGTTACAACTGATGCGCGGCAAGACAGCAAGGCGGCGCATCCTACGGAGACAGCAGACAGCCTCGACCTAAAGCCCATTGTCTTCGACAATGCCGAGTTTGGTTATGTCGTGTCTCAACTTGCGGCGTTCTATCACGTGAAGGTGGAGGTTGCTGATGCCGCTTCGCAGCATGTCCGCATCTTCTTCAACTGGGACAAGACCAAGACATTGCAGCAGAACATTGATATTCTGAATGCTTTCGAGCGCATACATATTACTTATTCTCCCGACGATGAAACCCTAAAAGTGGAATGAAAAAGAACGGATTTTTTAGAAAAGCAATGCTTGTTGTGCTTTGCGCCGCATGCTTCCAGCTGTCGGCCATAGCCCAGCGCATCACCCGACAATATGATAATGTGTCGTTCTCTTCGGCATTGAAGGAATTGAATGCCGCACAGGACAAGTATGCCATCAATTTTGTGTATGATGAGCTGGAGGACTTCAAGGTAACAAAGAACATCCGCAACCAGAGCGTGCCAGATGCCATCCGGCAGTTGATAGGCTTTTATCCAATCAACATGACGCAAATGGACAATGTGCTCGTTGTGGAGTGCACGCAAAAGACCCCGACAAAGATGATTGGCCGCATTGTTGACGCGCACCGCCGTCCGGTGGATTTTGCCAATGTCGCTATCTTGAATGTAGTGGATTCAACAGTTGTCACGGGTGGCGTGACTAACGAGAACGGACAGTTTGTGATACCTTGTGCTGTCAAGAGGGCCATCGTGAGAGTGAGTTGTGTGGGCTATCAAACGGCAAGCGGAACATACAATACTGGCAAGGTGGGGACGATTGTCTTGAAGGATATGACGATGCACCTGCAACGGGTGGTGGTGAAATCTATGCGCCCCGTCACCACAGTCAAGGGCAACGCCTTGGTCACTAACGTGGCAGGCTCGCAACTGTCGCATGCCGGCACGGCTAATGATGTGCTGCGCCAGGTGCCGATGGTCACCGGGCGCGATGGCAATTTCGAGGTGTTTGGCAAGGGTAAGCCGCTCATCTATATAAACGGCCGCACCGTGCAGGACAACAACGAGCTGTCGCAGCTCAACTCGCAGGACATAAAGAATGTTGAGGTAATCACCAACCCCGGCGCCAAGTATGACGCCTCGGTAAAGGCTGTGATACGTATTCACACAAAACCGGCGCAGGGTGAAGGACTCGGTGTCACGCTTCGTGCGCAGAATGGATACCGCCACTACTTCGTGAGCATGGAACAGGCGAGTTTGAAATACCGCACCGGCGGTTTGGAGATGTTTGCCAATCTCAATTACTATGGCGGAAAATTCTATAGCCATGAACTCATGAATATGGAGACGAAGGCTTCAACCAACTGGACGCAGGACATAGAGACCTTCAACCGCATGCGGAGCAACGATTTCTTCGGTAAGTTGGGATTCGCCTGGATGCTCAACGA
>CALGHW010000340.1 GCA_937916075.1 uncultured Prevotella sp. | reverse complement strand
TGACCCCATCCTCACTGATGGCGTTGGCACTCGACAGATAGACATCGGCCGAGAAGGCCTTCCGGTAGATGGCCTGGGCCTCCGCCCGGTCGCGGGCCTGGTCACGGTCCCACAGCGTATAGCTTCCTTTGTCGTGCAAGACCTTCACCAGTCCCATGTCACGGAGCGTCATCGAGCCTCCCCAGGTCACGGTAGCGCCATCGGGTATCAGTTCCAGCACCTTGTCAATGGCCTCACGGGCCGTCTTGCAATAAAATCCTTTCATGTTGCGACGGGCCAGATTCTTAATCATCCGCTCTGCCAGTCTTTCGTTTCTAATGTCTACAGGTTTCATAAAGTCTTGTTTTTATATTTTGACACATCATTTCATGAGGATGTAAAGTTAGCAATATTTTCTGAAATCCAACTGTTTTTGTCCCGATATAGGTACGTGTTTCCTCGATTTTCTTATCAAAAAGCAAGTTATTCGAGCAATATACCATAAAAATGGTATGCAGAATGACTCATTTGTGCGATTTCATAACACAGATTTTCGCCGTACCTTTGCAAACGTCAATCAGAGACATCTCCGAAGGACTTCACAAGGTTCCATGCCGGAGGCGTGTCGTGACAGCCATAGATAAAATTAATGAATATAAATTTAAAAAAGAAAGGATAGAATCATGAGCAACAAGAAACTTCACTTCGAGACACTTCAGCTTCACGTAGGACAGGAACACGCCGACCCGGCCACCGACTCACGTGCAGTGCCTATATACCAGACCACATCTTACGTGTTCCGCAACTCACAGCACGCCGCCGACCGCTTCGGTCTGCGTGACGCCGGCAACATCTACGGCCGACTGACCAACTCGACACAGGGTGTGTTTGAAGACCGTGTGGCCGCCCTCGAAGGCGGTGTAGCCGGACTGGCCGTGGCCTCTGGAGCCGCCGCCATCACCTACGCCCTGCAAAACGTGGCCCAGAACGGTGACCACATCATCGCCGCCGACAACCTCTACGGAGGTACCTTCAACCTGGTGGAGCACACACTGAGCACCCAGGGCGTGGACCACACCATCGTTGACCCGTCAGACTTTGACGCCGTGGACAAGGCCTTCCGCCCCAACACCAAGGCAATCATCATCGAGACCTTCGGCAATCCCAACGCCAGCGTGACCGACATCGACCGCATCGCCGAGATAGCCCACAAGCACAACACCATCGTCATCGTGGACAACACCTTCGGCACACCTTACCTGATACGTCCTATCGAGCACGGAGCCGACGTGGTGGTACACTCAGCCACCAAGTTCATCGGCGGACACGGAAGCTCGCTCGGCGGTGTCATCGTAGACGGCGGCAAGTTTGACTGGAAAGCCAACGCCGACAAATACCCCACACTGGCCAAGCCAGACCCCAGCTATCACGGAGCCGTGTTTGCCGATGTGGCCGGAGCGGCCGCCTTCGTCACCCGTATCAGGGCCGTCATCCTGCGCGACACCGGCGCCACTATCTCCCCCTTCAACGCATGGATACTACTCCAGGGCTTGGAGACACTGAGCCTCCGCGTGGAGCGTCACGCCTATAACACCAAGCGTGTGGTGGAGTTCCTGGCCAAGCACCCGAAGGTGGCCAAGGTGAACCATCCCTCACTGCCCGACCATCCCGACCACGCCCTCTACGAGAAGCTCTTCCCCAACGGTGGCGGCAGCATCTTCACCATCGAGCTGAAAGGTGGCGAAAAGGAAGCATGGACCTTCATCGACAACTTGAAAATATTCTCCCTCCTGGCCAATGTGGCCGACGTGAAGAGCCTGGTTATCCATCCAGCCACAACCACCCATTCACAGATGTCGCCCGAAGAGCTGGAGTCACAGCATATCTATCCGTCTACCGTGCGCCTGAGCATCGGTACGGAGCACATTGACGATATCATCGATGACTTGAGCCAGGCCTTGGACAAGATTTAAGGCTTATAAAAAGATAATTTGAGTTGCCGGCTCTGCCGGACACGTATGCCTCATAAAACTCGTCGGAACTGGCAACTCAAAAATGCTTTTATCCACAATGACAACACAAACACAATGTTTAATATATCAAAAATAGAAAAGATATGGCAAAGATAGCAAAACAACTGACCGACCTCATCGGCAACACCCCCCTGCTCGAACTGGGCAGATATTCTAAAGACAAAGGCCTCGACACACCTGTCATCGCCAAAGTAGAGTACTTCAACCCGGGCGGCAGCGTGAAAGACCGTATCGCCCTGGCCATGATAGAACAGGCCGAAAAGGACGGCATCCTGAAACCAGGTGCCACCATCATCGAGCCCACCAGCGGCAACACGGGTGTAGGACTGGCACTGGTAGCTGCCGTGAAAGGTTACAAGCTGATTCTCACCATGCCGGAGACGATGAGTGTGGAGCGTAGAAACCTCGTAAAGGCCTACGGTGCCGAAGTGCGGCTGACAAGTGGCAAGGACGGTATGCCGGGAGCCATCAAGGAGGCTGAAGCCCTGCGCGACTCTATTCCCGGAGCGGTCATCCTCCAACAGTTTGAGAATCTGGCCAACCCGAAGAAGCACTATGACACCACAGGCGTGGAGATATGGGACCAGACCGACGGCAAGGTGGACGTGTTTGTGGCCGGAGTGGGCACCGGAGGCACCGTGTCGGGCATCGGCAAGCGCCTGAAAGAACTGAATCCTAACGTGAAGATCGTAGCGGTAGAACCTGCCTCATCTCCTGTACTGAACGGTGGCAAAAGCGGTCCTCACAAGATACAGGGCATCGGCGCCGGATTTGTACCGAAAACCTATAACAAAGAGGTCATCGACGAGGTGTTCGACGTGGAGAACGACGACGCCATCCGCACCAGTCGTGAGCTGGCCCGCAAGGAAG
>CALGHW010000339.1 GCA_937916075.1 uncultured Prevotella sp. | reverse complement strand
CTCTATGTCCAGTCCGCCAGTGGCCGCCTGCCAGGTGTCGTGGGTGCCGCCCCAATCGGAGATGACACAACCGTCGAAGCCCCATTCCTTTTTCAATATCTTGTTGAGCAGCGAGTCATTATGACACATGTGGACACCGTTCCACAAGGGATAAGAGCCCATGATAGACCACAGACCGGCCTGCCGGACACATTTCTTGAAGGCCGGCAGATAGATTTCACGAAGGGCACGCTCGCCGACATTCACATTGACCGTAAACCGGTCTAACTCCTGATTGTTCAGGGCAAAATGCTTCAGACAGCAAGCCACACCATTCTTTTGGGCGGCCTGGATATAAGGTACCGCCATCTCGCCAGCCAAATAAGGGTCTTCACCCATATACTCAAAGCTGCGACCATTGAGCGGCATCCGGGCGATGGTGGTACCAGGCCCCAGCATCACGTCCTTGCCCCGGAAGGCAAACTCCTCGCTGACAGCATGGCCATACGAGCGGCTGAGCTCACGGTTCCAAGAGGCGGCCAGACAGGTGAGCGACGGGAAGGCCACAACGGAGTCGTTGGTCCAATGGGCCGAGCCCCAGGAGTTCCAGTCCACCTCGGCCCGAACCCCATGAGGGCCGTCACTCATATTGAGCTGACGGATACCCAACCGGGGCACGCCAGGGGTTGTAAACTTACTCTGCGCATGAAGCAACCGCACTTTCTCATGCAGGGTCATCCGGCTCAAAGCGTCTTCCACGCGCTGCTCCACCGGAGCGTTAGGGTCAAGATACGTCTGCGCCCCGGCCATGGAAAATGAGGCCGAAAGCAGGACTGTCATCATCAGATGTTTTTTCATTGTTATTACGATTTTTCAGTTGTTTACATTATTTCATTTGTCCGCTCACCATTTCACCTTCACCTCACGCCCGCTATACTTCACCACTTTTCCTTTGGGATGGTCAAAATCGAGCGGCTGTGCATAGTCTTTGGACACCAGTACCACCTCAAACTGGCGCTGGCGGAGCATACCGTCAAATGTTCCCTTGCGCTCACCGATGGTCAACATGCGGGCCTTGTCATCATAACGAATGTCGATGGTGGCATAGTGTCCCTTCTCGTAATTGTAATTGGTGCCCTCATCTTCATAAAGCTGAAAACGGCCGTCATGACCGGCATAGACATAAAGCCGAATGACTTCAGGCTGCTTCTCATCGCTCCACTGCATCGCTGGCCCGAAGGGGATGATGGCCCCCTCACGCACAAAGACGGGGATGCGCTCATAAGGCGCGTCGACGGTGAGCCGCTGTCCTCCATTGATATGCTTGCCCGTATAAAGGTCATACCACCCCGTTGGACTCGGGAAATATACTTCACGGTTGCGTGCTCCATAACGAGCTACCGGACAGGCCATCAGGGCCGGACCGAACATCCACTGGTCACCGATATCGCGCACCTGCTTGTCACTGCCGAAATCCATGGCCAAGCCACGAAGCATGGTATAGTCGTGCAGCCACACCCACCCCGTCATTGAATAAAGATAAGGCATCAGGCGATAGCGCAGACGGTCATAATAAACAATGCTCTTGTAGGCAGGATGGGAGTCGGGAGCGATATTCCACACCTCGCGGGCGGGCCATTGCCCATGGGTACGGTAGAGCGGGATAAAACAACCAAACTGGTTCCAGCGAGCCTGCAGTTCGCGCCATTCCTTGAGGTCGTCATTCTCCACCCCGGTCTTGGCAAACGCTCCCTGTGCCTTCATGTAGCGTTTCTCCACACAGAAGCCGCCTTGGTCCATACCCCAAAAGGGGATACCGGACATCGAGAAGTTGAGCCCGGCCGTCATCTGCGCCCGCATATCTTCCCAACGGGTACCGATGTCGCCACTCCAGGTGGCGGTGCTGTAGCGCTGCAGTCCGGCAAAGCCGCTACGGGTCAGGAGGACCCCCCGCTTATTGGCATTGACCGAGCGCTGACCGGTATAGATGGCGTCGGCATTGACCAGGGAATAAGCATTGAAATACTCGTCACTCGTGCCAAGCGCCGTCGGACCACACAACTGCTTGCGGTAGTCCATCGGTGTACAGTCGCGCACATTGGGTTCTGAGGCATCCATCCACCAAGCATCCACCCCTTCCCGGTCCCGGGTATAGAGCTGGTCGTTCATCTGCTGCCAGAACAGCTTGCGCGCGCCAGCCGAATAAGCGTCATAAAAAGAGCCTACATAACCTGGCCCCACCCAGTCACGGATAGAGTCATTGACAGCTTGACGGTACATCCATCCATGGGCGTCAAGCTCCTTATAATGGTCTGTATTGCAATAGAATTTGGGCCATACGGAAATCATCAACCGCCCATGCATGGCGTGGATGCTGTCGAGCATGGCCTGGGGGTCTGGATAACGCGGAGGGTCAAACCGGTGACTGCCCCACTGGTCTTCAGGCCAATAGTTCCAGTCCTGCACGATATTGTCTATCGGCACCTGGCGACGGCGAAACTCCGCCAGCGTCCGTTCTGTCTCGCCGGATGTCTTATAGCGCTCGCGACTCTGCCAGAACCCCAAGGCCCAACGGGGCATCACGGGTGCCTTTCCGGTCAGGGTGCGGTAGCCAGAGATGACCTCATCCATTGATTGTCCGGCTATGAAATAGTAGTCCATCTCTTTCGACATCTCGCTCCAGATGGACAGGCGG
>CALGHW010000338.1 GCA_937916075.1 uncultured Prevotella sp. | reverse complement strand
GATCTGGTCAATGTGGCCCGCGCGTCCATGCGCCTGCAGCCCGGATGCTACACTATGATTGAGATTCCGGTGGTAGACATGTTGCCCGGTACTCGCGAGGAGCTTATCAGTCATCTGGTATAATACGGAAGATATAATCAATATTGATTCATCCCCTGTGTCACCACTCTTGGGAGACACAGGGGATGATTTTTTTGCGGGGCCTGACTTCTTTTGACGCATCTCTTCAAACAGTATTTTCCATGTTCTTTAAACTTTTGCCGCTTGCCAGCATCCAATATCCAGCGGAAAGTATTAATTTTGTATTCATATTAGCAAATAAACAAGAAAACTACTAAAACAGATGATGAAAAAAAAGCTATTGACACTTCTTGCCATAGTAGCGTGTGCCGGACTGCAGGCCCAACCCCGCTATGACATGAAAAACATCCAGCGCGAACGGCTCGACCGAGGTGTGGTGGCCCTTCGTCAGGCCGATGGAAAGGTCGTGGTGAGCTGGCGAACACTGATGGCCGACAAAAAAGGTGAGCCATTCGACGTATATCGTAATGGCACCCGGCTCAATGACAAACCCCTGAAAAGCGGAGGCACCTTCTTCATCGACGAACATCCCGTGGACGGCGACGCCACCTATGAGATCAAGGGCGGAAAGACATCGGGAAGCTTTGTCCTCAAGGCCACAGCCCCCGCCGGTTATCTCTCCATCCCCCTTCAGAAGCCGGCCGACGGCATCACGCCCGACGGCCGCCACTTCACCTATTCGGCCAATGACGCCAGTGTGGGCGATGTGGACGGTGACGGACAGTATGAGATTATCCTCAAGTGGGACCCGTCTTACTCTAAGGACAATTCCTTTGCGGGATTTTCGGGTAACACCTATTTTGACTGTTACCGCCTGGACGGACAGCGACTGTGGCGCATCGACATGGGGCGCAACATCCGTAGTGGCGCCCACTACATACCCTTCATCGTGTACGACCTGGACGGCGACGGCAAGGCCGAACTGATGGTGAAGACAGCCGACGGCACCGTAGACGGACAGGGACACGTCATTGGTGACCCCAAGGCCGACTGGCGCGAGGACGCCGCTGAGGCTGCGGCCTGGTATAAGGACCATCGCGAAGATATGGCGCAAATAGAGGCCGCCGAGGCCGCTGAGCGCAAGCGGTGGGAAGAGGCCCGGCGCAGCGGAAAGCGCCTGGAGAGACCCCGCCTGCAAAAGGGACAGCGCGGCAAGGGATTCCCTGATGCCGGCAGACCGAGAGGATTCCAGACGGGCGCCACCACAGGCCGCATCTTGGAGGGTCCCGAATATATAACCGTGTTCAACGGATTGACCGGCGCTGCCATGGCTACCACGGCGTATGTCCCCGAACGTGGCAATGTGGCCGACTGGGGTGACAACCGGGGCAACCGGTCGGAACGTTATTTGGCCGGTGTGGGCTATTTTGACGGCCATCATCCATCAGCCATCTTCTGCCGGGGCTATTACACCCGTACCGTCATCGCAGCATGGGACTGGGACGGCAAGCAGCTTACCAGTCGCTGGACCTTCGACACCAACCAGCCCCAGTGGAACGACTATGCCGGACAGGGCAACCACAACCTGCGGGTGGCTGACGTTGACGGTGACGGGTGTGACGAGATTACATACGGATCAATGGCGGTGGATCATGACGGACGCGGACTGTACAGCACCCGGATGGGCCATGGCGACGCCATCCACCTGACGGCTTTCGACCCCACGACTGACAAGCTGCAGGTGTGGGACTGCCATGAAAACCGCCATGACGGCTCTGACTTCCGCGATGCGGCCACAGGAAAAGTGGTTTTCCAGATCAAAAGCAATACCGACGTGGGACGGGCCATGGCGGCTGACATAGACCCCAACAATCCCGGTGTGGAGATGTGGAGCAGCGACAGTCGCGGTATTCGCAACATCAAAGGGGAAGTCGTTGTGCCGCGCAACATGAAGAAAGATGATGCCGACGGAGAGTTGGCCGACAATGAGGACGACACGGCACTCTATCTGCACGGCCGCCGGCTGCCCACCAACTTCGGCATCTGGTGGGACGGCGACTTGCTGCGCGAGTTGCTCGACCATGAGAAGGTGTACAAGTATGACTGGAACACGGGCGACGTGAGCACCATTTTCCGGTTTGAAGGATGCAAGTTTAATAATGGCACCAAGTCGAATCCCTGTCTGAGTGCCGACATCCTCGGCGACTGGCGCGAGGAGGTGGTGACCCGGACAGACGACAGCTCTGAGCTGCGTATTTATGTTACCCCCGAGCCTACTGACCACCGCATCAATTGCCTGATGGAGGACATTCCCTATCGGCTGAGTGTGGCAGCCGAGAACGTGGGCTACAACCAGCCACCGGAAACGGGCTTCTACCTGGGTCCGGACAAGTCGGTGGTGGACTTTTTGAAATAAACAAGACACGGAAGAAAACGGTTATTTGAAAAAACTTCATTAACTTTGCATATCCAAACACTAACCGATATGCAGAAAATATTCGCAATACTCCTTTTCGCTCTTTGCCGGTTGGGCGTGGTGCAGGCCACCACGCTCAGCCGGCTTGTCTTTTCTGGCCGCCAACTGTCCACAGTGGATGGCTTGCCGTCGAATACCGTTTACGACATGTTGCAAGACCGTAACGGATTTGTCTGGATGGGAGCGGCCTATGGCTTGTGCCGGTATGACGGCTACCGTTTCACCAACTATTATTCGCTGGGCGGCAAGAGCGGCCGACGGGTGGAAGCCAATGTGGGCAATCTCTATGAAGACAGCCGGAACGGGCGGATATGGATTCATTCAGCTACCTTCAGCTTTTCCTGCTACAATGAGCGGACCGGACGCTTTGATGACTATACCGGACGGGGCGACGAGCAGAAGGCCTACCGCCGGTTGCTTCTGGCTGAAGGTGTGGTCTGGATGTATGACACCCGAAATGGCGTGCGCCGTGTGAGCTGTGTCGGTGAGCGTTATGTCTGTACGGACTATACACGAGAGAACGGCCTGCTGCCTTCCAATCATGTGTCACGGATGGTGGCCGACGCCCGGGGCAACGTGTGGGTTGTCACAGATGCCGGCCTGCTGATGGGCTCCCGGCAGGGACAGTTGCGTATGGTGGCCAGGGGGCGCTATGTTGAGGCCAACAGCTATCGGGGGCGGGTGGTGTGTCTCACGGCAAATGGCCGGATGGAGATGTATGCTGCCGATGGCCGGCGCTTGCGCGCGGTGCAGACGGGCTGTCGCCACCGCGATTTGGAGACTGTCCGCAGCCAGCTTGTGTGGCAGGGACGGTGGATGCTTTATGGCAGAGACACTTGGGCGATAAATCTGGAACACGCCACGGCGGCTGTGGCCGACGAGGTGAAGGGTGGGTTGCTACTCGACACGGTAGACGGCTTTCATTTCGTGTCAGACAATGATGGGGGGCTTTGGGTTTATCCTCCACAGGGACCGGCGCGCCGTCTGCGTCTGCTGGTGGATACGCGCTTCACGCCCGACCGCCGCCGGCTTTAC
>CALGHW010000337.1 GCA_937916075.1 uncultured Prevotella sp. | reverse complement strand
CGAGGTGCCCCAAACCGGCACCATCGTCCATGTGGCCATCGACGGTAAGTATGCGGGCTACCTGCTCATCTCCGACGTGGTGAAGCCCCACAGTGCCCAGGCCATCAAGGGCCTCAAGCAGGCCGGTGTCCGCAAGACGGTCATGCTGACCGGCGACGCCGAGCCGGTGGCGAAGGCCGTCTCCGCCGAGCTGGGCCTTGACGAGTACCATGCCGGTCTGCTGCCCGGCGACAAGGTGGACCAGATCGAGAAGCTCCTCGCCGAGAAGAAGCCCAAGGAGCGGCTGGCCTTCGTGGGCGATGGCATCAACGATGCTCCCGTCCTCTCCCGTGTCGATGTGGGCATCGCCATGGGTGCCCTCGGCTCTGACGCCGCCATCGAGGCCGCCGATGTCGTCCTGATGGATGACGACCCGGCCAAGATCGCCCTCGCCATGCGCATCGCCCGCCGTACCAAGAGCATCGTCTACCAGAACATCGTCTTTGCTCTGGCCATCAAGGCCGCCTGCCTCATCCTCGGCGCGCTGGGCATCGCTAACATGTGGGCCGCGATCTTCGCTGACGTCGGCGTCATGGTCCTCGCTGTCCTGAACGCTACCCGCGCCCTCTACACGAAAGACCTCGTGAAGAAGGATAAGCTGGACTAAACTCCGCGTTTTATCACAGGAACAGAGCATCCGCAGACGCTTTGACCCGGCAGAAGGGGTCAGAGAGCTGTCTGCGGATGTTTTTTGTCTGCTGTACAGGTGAAAAATCCTCTCTTGCATTGTACTATAAACCTGTTATAATACTAGAATGGAGGGTTGAAACCAATGCAAGAACAAAACGAAACAAATTTGAACCGTGTGCCGGTATGGCGCGCGTTCCGGGCCGCAGCGCCCCAGACGCTGCCGGTGTTTGCCGGATATTTGGTGCTGGGCCTCGGCTACGGCATCTATGTGCAGTCGCTGGGCCTGCCGGTCTGGCTGCCGCCCCTGATGGGCACAGTGGTGTACGGCGGCTCGCTGGAATTTGTGCTGGCGTCGCTGCTGCTGGGCAGCTTTGCGCCGGTGTCGGCCTTTCTGATGGCGCTGATGATCCAGGCCCGCCACCTTTTCTACGGCCTGACCATGCTGCAGCGCTACCGGGGCTACGGCCTGCGCAGCGCCTATATGATCTTCGCCATGAGCGACGAGACCTTCTCCATCACCTGCTCGGCCGAGCCGCCGGAAGGGGTGGATAAGGGCTGGTTCATGTTCTTCATCACCCTGCTGGACCAGATTTACTGGGTCGCCAGCGCGGCCATGGGTGCGGCCATCGGCTCTGTCCTGCCCTTCAGCACCGAGGGCGTGGACTTCGTCATGACGGCCATGTTCGTGGTCATCTTCCTTAACCAGTGGGAGAAGGAAAAGCAGCACGCCAGTGCTCTCATCGGTCTCGCCGCGCCGCTGATCTGCCTGCGCATCTTCGGCGCGGGCAGCTTTCTCATCCCCTCGATGATCTGCATCCTCGCGGCGCTGCTGCTGCTCCGCCGCCAAATGAGTAATATCCAGTTTATTTTGACCATCGCTGTCTGCGCTGCGGCCACCATGCTCACCCGCTTTCTGCCCTTCCTGGTGTTCGGCTCCCGGGGCGGCAAGGTGCCCGAGGTAGTGGAGTATCTGGGCCATGTGCTGCCCGCCGCCATCTTCGGAATGCTCATTGTCTACTGCCTCAAGGGCGTCAGCCTCACCTCGGGCAGCCACGGCATCCCCGAGGCCATCGCCATCGGCGTGACCATCGCGCTCCATAAGTGGAAGCACCAGACCCTCGTCTCCATCGCCTGCGGCACGCTGTGCTATGTGCTGCTGGTGCAGATGGTGTTTTAAAGATGCAAAAACGTCCTGTATTGACTTTGCGGCAATACAGGACGTTTTTAATTGGCTATCTTTTCTGGAAGTGTATTGGAAGTATCAAATAGAGACAGCTGCTTATTTTCAAGCTGGAGTTGATTTTGAGTGCCGGTAACAGCGTAGTTTGTAAGAAGAGCTTCCACGATGGGGTTGCGATTCTTTTCCTTTGCGCCTACATGATAAAAATGTTCCTGTGTGATGAGTTGACAGTCATTCCACACCTGTTCGATATATTCGTTTGAACGATAATCATTGTGATGCCATGTTGACAGCATAAAATTGGACTGCGATTTAACAAGTGCGCTGTGAAGAGCAACTTCGAGTTTTTCATCCCAGCTGTCATAGTAATCAACATGACGGCCAATATACGGAGGGTCACAGTATATGAAATCGGAATGTGACGCAGAGCTTATCGTATCTTCGAAGGACTGACATAAAAATTCCCATTCGTGTTTTTTAAGAAGTTCTTCGATGTGGGCGACTTGGTTTACGATTTTTGTGATATAAGACTTTGCAAACCGCTGGGGTTTGTGTCCATATGGGACATTGAAGTTGTAGTCCTTATTGAAGCGCATCATCCCGTTAAAACAGGCACGGTTCAGAAAGAGGAAGTCCAGAGGTTCGTGATATTGGTTGAATCGGTCACGAACCTCGTAGTAATAATCGGCGTCGCCATTCTCGAGCTTCTGCCCTTCGGCTTCGAGAAATGCGCGGACTCGTCCACTGGTGATAGAGCCATCTTTTATTCCGTTATAAAAGTTGATGATGTGAGGATTGACGTCTGCAAATATGGCACGTTCAGGTTCAACATTAAAACCGACAACACCAGACCCCATAAATGGCTCATACCATATAGTTTCTTTGTCCAGGATCACATTTTTGCGAATTAGAGGGACAAGCTTTGTTTTAATGCCTTGAATTTTAAGAGGAGGAACAAATATTTTTTCGCTCATTTTGTGCTCCTTTTAGAGGCTCTGCAATTATTCAACTCGGAAGGCAGTCCTCTGTATTGCAGATATTCCGAAAAAGAGGAGAGTTTTTTTCGCTTGTTCTCAAAAAGAATTTCTATTTTGCCAAAGTTTGCCCAATAATCATCAAACAATTCTTCACCAGCCTTGGCAAACACACCATTACCATTTAAAATATCTTGAATATTATGGATACTGCCGATATTTGCCGTGTTTCCACTGCCACCCGTGTCACTTGCTATTTTCCACTTTT
>CALGHW010000336.1 GCA_937916075.1 uncultured Prevotella sp. | reverse complement strand
CAACCTGTTGGAGGCGGCATCCATCTGCCCATACGTCAACTGGCTGTCCGCATCGGCCACGGCCAGACGGTCTGGCGTTCGCCGGGCTTGCTCCACGAAGAGGTGGGCAAAGGTCTGGGTGATGTCCATATCGATATGCTTGCCCTCTCCCAACGTCAGCAGCCGGCGCTGTTCCTCATCAGACACTACAGACAATGAAGTGATGGGCTGGCCCGCATCGGCCTGGACCATCCGCTCCAGCAAGGTGCAGACAGCCTGTCCGAAGGTCAGCATATCCGCCTCGGTATAGCATGCGCTGTCATATTCTATCTCAATCTCTATACGGTCGCCCTCACGGTTCCACACGTTCATAATGACAGGCAGCTTCACCGTATCTAAGTGTAGGGATTGGCGTTCGCCTTCGTGGTGCCCCAGCCGGAAACCATGGTCGAGCACATCACCCTGATAGGCCACCATCAGCTGAGGACGCACACCATACTTCTCTACAATCTTCGTGAAGGGATACTTGTCGTTGTCTATCGTCGACAGCATCTGCCGGTGCATTTGCCTTACCGTGTCGGCAATCGACGCACAGGCATAGTGGCTCACCACAGGCAATGTCTGCACAAACATACCGAAGGTATGTGCCATCGCCAACGCCCCACGACCGTTTGATATGGTGGTTATCATCATATGATGCTCACGGGTGAAACGGTGGAGCACCTGCATCACAGCGGTCATCAACAGGCTACTCTCTGTCACCCCCAGCCGCCGGGCACCGTCGCTGACCTGTCCACGAGCCATACTGACGCAGGCCTTCCGCACGCCTTCGGCCTGCAAGCTGCCACCCGACGGGGGATACTGCACGGCTTCGGCATCAGCCATCAACTGGTTGAAGTAGGTATCGGCCTTATCGTAAGCCTCGCTCTGCAGCCAATGCTGGTTGTAGAGGGCATAGTCATAAGCGGTAAAGGTCTCGGCCGGCAACGCCTCTCCTCGGTAAACTTGCTGTATCTCGTTCAGCAACACATTCATGGAGCTACCGTCAAACACAATGTGATGAATGTTGAGCAACAACCAACTCGTGTCGCCATGCTGATAGATACGGATATCATAAAGGTTATGATCCAATAAGTCAAACGGATGGACGCACGACTGGAAGAACTGGCTGTCGGGAATGTTGTCCAGCGTTTCCACCCTTATCTTGACCGGGGCTTCGTCACGCCGCTGTTGCATCACCTCTCCCCCATGTCGCTGGAGATGTACCTTCAGGTAGGGATGGGCGGCCACCACTTGCTCCACACTCTCACAAAGCCGCCGGGTATCTATCCGCTCAAACTTGAGCAAATAGGGAATGTTATACTGCAAGTCGTCACGATGCTGTTCCCAGTCGATATAAATACCTAACTGATTGGGCGTAAGCGGATAATAGTCTTGTTGGGGATAGGATTTCATTTCCTCTTCCGCATGTGAATCCTGTTCTGCCTGTTTTATCCATTCCCGCACGGTGGGATGCTTCATCATGTCCTTCATCTTGAGCTGAAGGCTCATCTGTTTCTGTATCGTGACAGCCAGCTTGATGGCCCCGATAGAGGTGAGGCCCATGGACACGAGGTTAGTGGTCACGCCAAAGTCTTCGGTCTTGAGCTGTTCTGCGATAATGGCCCAAAGAGCTTTCTCCGCATCCGTCTCGGGAGCCACAGCCTCGCCCAGGTCCAGCCGGGGCTGAGGCAATGCCCTGCGGTCTACCTTGCCATTGGGCGTCATGGGCAACTTGTCCATGCGCACGTAAATCTCGGGCACCATAAAGTCCGTGAGCTGCTGGCCCAGGAAGTGGCGGAGCCGGGCCTCGTCGATGTCACTGTCGGCCGTGTAGTAGGCGCAGAGCATCTGCACACCGTTGACCGTCTGCACGGCCACGGCCGAGGTGTCGATGGCGTCAAAGCGCGCCAGCACACTCTCTATCTCGCCTATCTCGATGCGCAGGCCACGGAGCTTCACCTGGTTGTCCATGCGGCCCAGATAAACAATGTCGCCCTCCTCGTTCCAGTACACCAGGTCGCCGGTGCGGTATATCCTGACGCCGTCCACGGTCACAAACTTGGCGGCCGTCATCTCCGGGTTGTTCAGGTAGCCGCGGCCCACGCCATCGCCGGCCACACACAACTCGCCGGCCATGCCCCGGGGCACCAGGTGCATGGAGGGGTCCATGACATAGAGCTGATAGTTGTCCAGGGGGCGCCCGATAGGTGCGTCCTCGTCGTCACGGCAAAGCTCGTAGGAGGTGGCGCAGATGGTACATTCCGTGGGGCCGTAGGCGTTGTGAAAATGGAAGGAGGGCTTCTTGATAGGCATCAGTTTCTCACCGCCCACCGACATCACCCGCAGGTGCGGATAGTCAAACAGGGTGGCCATCTGCATACCTATCTGGGTGGTGAAGAAGGCCACCGTCACCTGGTTGTCCTCCATATACTGGTGGATGGCCGTCAGGTCCATGCGCATGTCGGAAGGCAGGATATAAATCGTGCCGCCGGCCGAGAGCAGCGGATAAAGGTCCATCATGTGGGCGTCGAAACCGAAGTTGGCATAGGCCACGCCACGGTCGGACGGCGTGAGACCCAACTTCCGGACATACCAGCGACAGAAATTCACGATGCTGTGGTGCTCGAGCACACAGCCCTTGGGGCGGCCCGTGGAGCCCGAGGTATAGAGAATAACGAAGCTGTTGTCGGCCGAAGGACCATCGGCCAAGGGGGCCACGGCCTCATCCGGCAACGCCAGCGCCTCATCCGTGGTCAGCACCCGTCCGGCATAGGCCGGCATGGCTGTCTCCACCAGCCCGGTGTCCGAGAGTATCAGGTCTACCCCGGCGTCGGCCACCATATAGGCCAGACGGTCGGCCGGGAACTTGAAGTCGAGGGGCATATAGGCGCCGCCGGCCTTCATCACGGCCAGCGGGTAGACGGCCATCCACTCGCTGCGGTCTATCATGACGCCCACGACCGTCTCGGGCTTGACCCCGTAACGCTCCCGGAGACACCGGGCCAGGCGGTCGGTCAGGCGGTCGAGCTCGCCATAGGTGAGCCGGCGGTCCTTGAACACCACGGCCACCTGGTCGGGATGCTGCTCGGCCTGCTGTCTGAACAGGTCAACAAGGGTGTCGCCCTTGCCGTCGTCCGATACTTCTCCACGTCCCAATGTCTTCAAGCTTTCCTCCTCCTCACCCTCAACGAGTGATATCCCGGCAAGGGGCGATTCTGCTTTTGCCAGCATCTGCCGGACGCAGGTGTCCAGCGCATCCAGCAGCCGTTCGAGGTAATGCCGTGTATAAAGGGAGTCGCTTGCCCGGAGCACCAGCCGCATGCCTTTTCCTTCTTCATACAGGAAGCAGGTCAAGTCGGTATCTGTATACTGGCCGGGGATAATGCGGATAGGGGTATACTCGTTGTCCAGCGCGCATTGCAGCTTCAGTTTAGAGCCTTGGTAGGTGAAGAATATTGATGGGGCGACGTGGTTGTCATGACAAAAAGCCGTGAAAGAGTAATCGTTCATCCGGCGTGTTGACTGCCATTCGTCAGCCGTGTTTTTAATGAAGTCCAAGACGGTCAGCTCCGGGGCAGCCTGTACAAGCACAGGCACCGTCTTCACAAACATTCCGTAGGTATGCATCAGTTGCGGCGTGCGTCCGTGTCTTACCGAGCCGTAAGCCACGTCTTGCTTGCGGCTGAGTCGTGAGAGCACCAGTCCGAAAGCGGCCTGTATCAAGATGTTCGGCTTCACGCCATGCTCCTTGCACCATGGGGCTATCATCTCCATCGGCACGTCGCGCTGTATCTCTATCAGCTGGCCCACCGAGTGGGTGGCGTTGCGCGACAAAGATACGAATTCTGCGTCTTCAAATTTCTCTTTATAATATAGCGCCGCACTTTGGTAGGCGTCTGTTTCGGGCTTCGCCATCTCGTCGTCGGCCTCCGCATAAAGGGTCTTGGCTTCTGGCTCCAATGACCTGCCGTGGTATGCCGCCGTCAGGTCTGCCATCGGCAGCAGGTTGAAGACCGTCAGTCCGTCGCCTATGGCATGATGAATGTTATACAGCAGGTATTTCGCCTGGCCTGTCTCCACGATTTCAAAGCGGCACAGGGGCTCGTTTCCAAACAGGTTGAACGGTCTTATAAACTCATGGTGCAGATACTTGTCGGCCTCAGTCTCCGTCATGTGGCGTATGCCCACCTGGATGGGCATGTCCATGTCAGCGTATTGCCTGGGCTGCCCTTTTTCGTCCATGACAAACCGCGTGTGGAGCATGGGCCGTGCGGCAAAAATCTGCTGCAAGGCATTCTGCAGTCGCGCGATGTCAACCGTGGCGGGCAGTTTGATTTGGCAAGTCAGGTTATATCGGGTCATAGTGGGCTCGGCCATGCACTCGGCAAGCACGCCCATCTGGGATTGTAACAAAGGGTATGTCTTCATAGTCTATTCTGTGTCTAAATGATGGAACGACAAAAGTTATTTAATTCCAAAAAGGCTTGAAAATCCGGTTATGTCAAAAACCTCTTTCACGCTCTCGCTGATGCCGGTCAGCTCTACCACGCCACCTGCCTTTTGACTTTTTTTCAGCAGGGTGATGAAAGCCCGGAGCCCGGAACTGCTGATGTATTCAAGCTTGCTGCAGTCTACTGTCAGTTGTTTGGGCAAGGGCTCTTCCATGGTGTTTATCTCTTGCAACAACTTCTCGGCGTTCAGCGTGTCGAGTCTTCCGGCTATGACCAATGTGGTCTTCCCGTTTTCTTGATTCTTTTCTGTTTTCATAAGGCATATCTATTTTGTTTGTCTCCGCAAAAATAGCAATAAAATTTATAATCTTGCTATCATTCTTCTTTTTTTACTGTTTTTTTAGGAAACCGCCATCTTGATACGAATTTTTGTCAAACCGCCTTATAAGTAGGTGTTCAAAATTAATTTTGAATTCCCACTTAGCTCCTCTCCTTTTTCAAGGGTGGGGCCATGGCAGATCTGTCCAAAAATCATGCATACATGACACGTGTTTGAAAAATTTTTATTATCTTTGGCCCATGAAGGACGATAAGGCACTACAACAATGTTGTGCCCTAACAAAAAGTTTCTGAAGACATCTTATTATCATAAACTTTATACCGGTAAATATATGAATATACATCAAACAGCCAAGTGGGGGATTCTGTCGCTGATGCTGGCTTCATGCACTTGTGGCATGGCTCATGACAAGGGGGCTACTCGATTTACAATTCTCACCCAGTCGCCTGAACAGGAAATACAGCATTTCGGTGCCAGCGACGCATGGAGTATGCAGTTTTTAGGCTTGTGGTCTGAGGCGCAACAAGAGCAAATCGCCGACTGGCTTTTTTCTACAGCGAACGATGCGCAGGGTAAGCCTAAGGG
>CALGHW010000335.1 GCA_937916075.1 uncultured Prevotella sp. | reverse complement strand
CTTTTTTTATATACTTTTCTACCAGTTCATTCTAAATCCGAAACTTGAGTAAAATAGCTTGCCGGAAACATACAAGGCTCGCGCGCCTTGTATGTCAGCACGGTATGTGACACTCGCTGCAATAAGAAAGAATCTCATCGTCAGAGGCGAAGCCCTTGTCACAGTAGCGTTGCAATCCGCCCATCACTTCCTCCAACACATCCGTTTGCGCAGTTATGACCTTTGCCGTCTTCGTGACGAAGCCCTTGAAGTCCGGATTTATCCTGCACAGCTTATCAATCGTGTAATAGTCCAACTCCTTCTTACGGGCTGGGAAAAGCACGATGGTGTCATCCGGATATGGCGACAGCTTTATCACCCCTATGCCAAAGGCCCTGTTCAGGCGCTCCATTTCCTCCATGACGTCTTCGCTTATCTGAAAAGCGACCAAATAGCCATAATTAGCCCAGTTGCTGTTGGACAAAGCCTGGAAGAAATATTCCTTCAGCTGATGGTCACTGTCAATGCTGCGCTTCAACTCATAAGAAAACAAGTCCAGGTATTCTTTTGTCTCCGCAGCTTTCAACAATGACCGGGTCGCCGACTCCTGAAACTCATTAAACGCCACCCCCACCATGTCTGGATGGACCCATTTCTGTGCCTGGTCTGCCCGGTTGGACGTTTCGTGAAATATCGTCTTCGACAGGATATTACGTTTTTGAAGATAGTTGGCCAACAGCTTGTGAAGACTACGTTCTCTGTACTGCTCAACTTGTATGGGCTGCCCCTGCTGAGTAACGGCTGGGGGGACTGTACCATGTATCAGGGAATCCAACTCTTCCGCATACTTGGTAATATTGCAGCAGGTGCCGATGGAGCCTGTGGAGTTTTGCAGCCTTTGCGACATGGCTTTCCTTGATATCACGACATCCTTCCATCTGACCGACCGTCGATGCGGCAGTTCTTCACCTGGCTGAAAGTAATAATCACCTGTTATCTCACCGACCTGGTAACCTCCATTGCCATTTGAAGCCAACACGACATCGCCAACCTTCAAGCCAAAACATACAGTCCACAAAAAGCCGACACAGGTTCTTGCCGTCTGAACAGATTTGTCCGGGTGAAGCTCCAAATATTTGAAAATCATCTGCTGGCGCCAAACCTCCTCTTCGTTGAACGGTGTGTCATTCATATCAACGTCTTTCAGGAGGTTTGCACCTATATAATTATGTTCACGACAGTCGTCAAGATACATGCCATGCTCGCCAAGCATGATCCGGTTATATTGTTTCATATTCGCTGTAGTTAAGCCATCAAGTGACATTCCTTATTTTTCAAATCACGTGAGAAGGTAAATCCAAAGATTTCTTCATTAGGCACAAAGGTAACGATAATATTTTAAAATACTACATAAATTTGGTATTATTTGGTATTGAAGAGGAAAAACACGGACAAAATATCAACGCCACATGAGGCGGCCAAACCACATCTCATGAGAGATTAGGCAACTTTCCATGAGAAATCAGACAACTTTCTATGAGAGATTAGGCAACTTTCTATGAGAAGTCTGGCTGACTACTCTCAGACAGGACCATGAAAAACAGTGAATTTTTTCAACAACATTTTCTTTCTTTTGGATAGAATTGTATATCTTTGCGGCCAACAATAACCAATACTATCCAATCATAAAGAAGCATGATGATGAAAAAAGCAATATGGGCCGCCATGGCCTCAACACTACTGTTGACCGCAAGTTATGCAGGAAACAGAAATTGCACAGACAGCCAGCCACTGACACACACTGATACCGGACACAGACCCCAAAACAACTGGCTGAACGAATGGCAAGCCGGACGGCAAGTGAGCCTGGCGGAGGTGAAAGCCGCGGGCATCAGCAAGTGCTTCGTGGCAGAACCCATCAGCGACGCGGTGTTCAGGCGGATGCAAGGCAAGTCGTTTAAGAAAGGATGCAGCATAGCCCGCAACAGCCTGCGCCATGTCAAGGTGCTCCACTATACCGCCGACGGCAAGATACTGATGGGCGAACTGGTGTGCAGCCAGCACATCGCCGGTGATGTGACTGCCATCTTCCTGGATCTCTTCAAACATCGGTATCCAATAGAACGGATGCAACTGATTGACGACTACGGGGCCGACGACGAACGGTCCATGACGGCCAACAACACGTCGTGCTTCAATTACCGGGTGGTGGCCGGCAGCAAAAAACTGTCAAAGCACAGCCAAGGACGGGCCATCGACATCAACCCCCTCTACAACCCTTGCGTGAGACACCGGCACAACCGCACACAGACGGTAAGCCCACAAGCCGGCAAAGCCTATGCCGACCGCAACAAGAAGTATATCCCCTACAAGATTGACCGCAACGACTTGGCCTACAAACTTTTCAAGGCACACGGATTTACCTGGGGCGGCGAATGGCGGTCGGTCAAGGACTATCAGCACTTTGAGAAATAATAACTTCTTATGTTAAAATCCGTTTAAACCTTTGTAAATACCTTTATTTTGTATACTTTTGGACCATTCATAGCGCATATATAGCCTATGATTCGTGAAACGACCTAAAATATTAACAGCAAGACGCTCTCCCTCACCCCCATGGGGAAGCCTCAGGAGAGAAGAAAGGAATAAACCAAAAAGACTTGGAGAGGCACAGTCTACCTAAAAAAACAACAAATTATTATGAAAAAATTACTGACTATGATGGCCCTGGGACTCGGTATGGCCTCTACTGCCTATGCACAGTCCACCCCCCAGAAGGGTGACTTCTCTACCGAAATTGGCTTCACGCCCTTCAAGAGCTCCGGCGAGTCATTCAAGCTGAACGACGGCATGTTTAAGTTCCGCTATTTCCTCTCCGACAAGGACGCTCTCCGCCTGAAGGTAAGCCTCGGCATCAACAACACCAACAACAAGTCGACCTCGTTTAAGGACGCCAACGACAAGAGCAACCCCTACACGATTGTAAGCGGCTCGTCGGAAAAGAAGAACAAATACGGCAAGTTTGAGTTCACACTGGGCTATGAGCGCCACTTCAACACCAACGGCCGCCTGGACATCTATGCCGGAGCCGAATTGGGATACGGCAGCTACTCATACAGCGGTGAGGAAAAAAGCAGCACAGTCACAACCGACTACAACAACAAGGGAAGCATCGTGGAAACAGGCTACGAGACTTCACTTACAGAATATAAAAACCAGAACTGCGACGGCACCTCCAGCAGCCATTACTTCACGGGCAGCATCTTCACAGGACTCGACTTCTACGTATACAAGAGCCTGTATCTCGGAGCCGAGCTGGGCATCAACCTCAAGTCGGCCAAATCGCCCAACGCATACATCAACAAGAACGCCACAGCAAGAATCCTCAACGCCAACGGCGAGGAAACCGCACGCACCACTGTGGTCTACTCGGGCGAGACAGGCCTGACCGTCACCACAACGACAATAGGCAGCCAGACGCAGGAGAACAAGCGTTATGACCTCGTGACCACCAACGAGAAGACCACCACCAACCTCAAAATTTATGTGGAGCCGGCCATCCGCCTCGGATGGAAATTCTAAGGCCAAGGTCAAACAAACAAACAATCCTCCGCATCAATCAAGGAGGAGCATCATAAACAGGTGCTCAAAATAATTTTGAACACCTACTTAAATATTTTTTTTACTTTCATGGGACGAGGAGTGGATTTGTCGGGACGACAGGACCACTCCTCTTTTTATCATGAAGGAGACACCGCCAACCGCTTACAAACCCGAAAGACATCCTAAAAAATCAAAAAAGATAACCCGGTCACAGTTTTAATCCGTATATTTGTAGCGACAATAATGTCACACACATCTAAACAAACAAGAAAACAAGACAATGAACGTGAAAAAGAACTTAGGATGGATTATCCCCGTGGCCATACTGGCCATCATCATCCTGTGGGCAATCGGCGGATACAACAGCATGGTGTCAATGGACGAGAATGTGCAAGGCAAATGGGCCAACGTGGAAACACAATACCAACGGCGGGCCGACCTGATACCCAA
>CALGHW010000334.1 GCA_937916075.1 uncultured Prevotella sp. | reverse complement strand
AACAACATCATTTATAAACAAACCGTAACCCAAAACATGACACAAGAAGAGAAAACAAAGATAGAAGAGCGCATCGTGGATGTGCTGAAGACCGTGTATGACCCCGAGATTCCCGTCAACATCTATGACCTGGGCCTCATCTATAAGGTGGACGTCAAGGACAATGGCGACGTGGACATCGACATGACCTTCACCGCCCCCTCCTGTCCCGCCGCCGACTTCATTCTGGAAGACGTGCGCCAGAAAGTGGACACCATCGAAGGAGTGGCCAACGCCAATGTCAACCTCGTGTTCGAGCCAGTATGGGACCAGAGCATGATGACCGAGGAGGCCAAGGTGGAACTGGGATTCGCATAAAAGGCCGTTTCCGAATCAAAGGCCAAGCATTAAGAATAAAAAATCATGCATGAACACTTAAAAATCATGCAGGAAGTATCAAGCATCACGAATTATGAAAAGCGTCTATTTCCTTTCCGACGCCCACCTCGGTTCGCTGGCCATTGACCACGGACGGACACAAGAACGACGGTTGGTGCGCTTCCTTGACAGCATCAAGGGCAAGGCCTCAGCCATCTACTTGCTGGGCGACATGTTCGACTTCTGGTATGAGTACCGCTATGTAGTGCCCAAGGGCTACAGCCGCTTTTTGGGCAAACTGTCCGAGCTGACCGACATGGGCGTGGAGGTACACTACTTCACGGGCAACCACGACATCTGGGCCTATGACTACCTGGAGAAAGAGTGTGGCGTGATTCTCCACAAGCAGCCCCTCACCACCGAGATTTACGGCAAGATATTCTTTCTGGCCCACGGTGACGGTCTGGGCGACCCCGACCCGAAATTCAAACTCATACGGGCCGTGTTCCACAGCCGGATATGCCAGGTGATGTTCTCGGCCTTGCACCCCCGCTGGGGCATGTGGTTCGGGCTGCACTGGGCCAAGCACAGCCGCCTGAAGCGGAAGGGCGGCGAGGAGCCACCCTATATGGGAGAACGCAAGGAGCACTTGGTGCTGTTTACCAAGCGCTATATCCAGTATCACTCCAATGTGGACTACTTCCTCTTCGGACACCGCCACATCGAGCTCGACCTGCAACTCACCAAGAAGGCCCGCATGATGATTCTCGGCGACTGGATCAGCCACTTCACCTATGCCGTATACGACGGCGAGCACATGTTCCTCTCGGAATATGTAGAGGGAGAGTCAAGGCCGTAACGACAGATAACTGAAAAAGCATACGATGTCCGCGGGGCAGGCAACGCATCATCATGCGCTGCCTGCCCCGCGGACATCGTATAAACAAGCCTGTGAAGGGGATGTATCACTCCCTCTTCAGGCGCAAGCTCAACTGATAGATACTGGGCAGGAGTATACACATCGAGAAGATGACGGCCAGGTGGACATGGCGCTCACTGCCGCCAAAGAGTGTGACAAGCGGTGCGTCGGGTGCCGGCAACAAGTTGCACAGCACATAGGCCACCGAATTGTTGACCCAGTGGAAGACCACTCCGGGCACGATGCTGCCCGTGCGGTAGAACATCCATCCCAGAAGCAAGCCAGCCAGGAAGGCATGAGGCATCTGGGCCGGATTGCCGTGGACCAGGGCAAAGAGCAGGGCCGACACGGCAATAGGCCACCAGTGGTTGACACGCCAGCGCTCCAGCAAGGTGCGGAGCACAGCCCCGCGAAACACCACCTCCTCGGCTATCGGGACCAACAGGCCCACTGCCATATAGCTATACTGGTCGGTAAGTATCTTTCCCAGAGCATCCTCCGCCCAATTGGGCAGTGCGGGTAGCTGTTCCTGCAACCACTGCGAGGGTATCAACGCCCCCACCGCAGCCATGCCACACCAGAAGGCGGTAAACCACGGGCGCGACTGAAGATAACGGCGCGACCCCCGAAACCAACGGGCCGCCCAAAACACGCCAATCGTCAAAAGACTGAACACTGTCATGCAAACCGTCAACTTCAGCGAACTGATGTCGCTCTTGCCGCTACACACCCTCCACAGCTCCAAAACGCTGTAATACACTCCTGACTGGATGGCCAAGAACACCATCACATAAGCCACAATGTCGAATACTGTTTTTTTCATCGACGGCAAAGTTACACAAAAACACCGACATTTATTTTGATTATTCTGTGAATTATGCTAACTTTGCCGTAATATTAAACAAATATTGTTATGCAAACAAAAAGTCACCTCTCGGTGCTGGTACACGACCAGGCCCGAAAATACGGCGACCGCGAAGCCCTTATCTATAAGGAGTTCGGCGGCGCGCAATGGAAGTCGTGCTCCTGGAACCAGTTTTCACAGACCGTCAAAGTGGTGTCTAACGCCATGCTCAACCTCGGTGTCAAGGTACAGGAGAATGTGGGCATCTTCTCGCAGAACTCCGTGCCTTACGTGATGAGCGACTTCGGTGCCTGGGGCATCCGCGCCGTCACCATTCCGTTTTATGCCACCAGCAGCGAACAGCAAATACAGTTTATGATCAACGACGCCAAGGTGCGCTTCCTCTTCGTCGGCGAGCAGGAACAGTATGACAAGGCCCACCGGGTATTTGCCCTCTGCCCCACCATGGAGCGCATCATCATCTTTGACCACAACGTGCGCATCAGCACCCACGACCCCTACGCCCTCTATTGGGACGACTTTCTCAAACTGGGCGAGAAACTGCCGCGACAGACCGAGGTGGAGCAACTTTACAAGGAGGCCTCCGATGAGGACATCGCCAATATCCTCTACACCAGCGGCACCACCGGCGACAGCAAGGGTGTCATCCTGACCCACGGACAGTACAACGCCGCCCTCGAGGCCAACGACAAGGCGGTACACGTGACCGAGAAAGACCGCATCATGAACTTCCTGCCCTACACCCACATCTTCGAGAAGGGATGGTCGCTGCTGTGTCTCTCCGAGGGAGCCACACTGATTGTCAACACCAACCCGCACGAGGTGCAGCAGTCCATGCGGGAGACCCACCCCACGAGCATGTGCTCCGTGCCCCGCTTCTGGGAGAAAGTGTTTGCCGGTGTGCAGGAACAGATAGACAACGCCAACCCCATCCAGCGCAAAATATTCAAGAACGCCCTGGCCGTAGGCCGCAAGCATAACATCGAATACATCAGCCGGGGCAAGCGCCCGCCGCTGGCCCTGCACCTGGAATACGAAATGATTAACCGCACCATCTTCAGCATGGTGCGCAAGGAGCTGGGCCTGGTCAATCCCAACATCTTCCCCACGGCCGGCGCCACCGTGTCTGAGCACGTGGAGGAGTTTGTACACTCCATCGGCCTGAACATGGTGGTGGGCTACGGCCTGACCGAGAGCCTGGCCACCGTGAGCTGCGACCGCATGGAGCTGCCTTACACCGTAGGCTCCGTGGGACGTGTGGTCGACGGGCTCGACCTCAAGATCAGCGACGAGGGCGAGATTCTGCTCAAGGGCCCCACCATCACCCGCGGCTACTACAACCGCCCCGACCTCACCAAGGCCGCCTTCACCGCCGACGGATATTTCCGCACCGGCGACTCAGGCTACCTGAAAGACGGCGAGCTGTATCTCAAGGAGCGTATCAAGGACCTCTTCAAAACCTCCAACGGCAAGTATATCGCCCCGCAGATGATTGAGGCCAAGCTCCTGGTCGACAAGTTCATCGACCAAATAGCCATCATCGCCGACCAGCGCAAGTTTGTCTCAGCCCTGATTATCCCCGAATACCGGCTGGTGGAAGAGTATGCCCGCGAGCACAACATCGCCTTCAACAGCCGTGAGGACCTCTGCGCCAACGAGCAGATACACAAGATGATGATGGAGCGCATCGACACCCTCCAGCAGCAACTGGCCCACTATGAGCAAATCAAGAGGTTTACCCTCCTGCCCCACCACTTCAGCATGGAGCGAAACGAGCTGACCAACACGCTCAAACTGAAACGGAAGGTCATCAACGAGAACTACAAGGAGGAAATAGACAAGATGTACGAGGAATAGTGCCGGAATGGAGGCACACAGAACATTTTAACACGACAGAACAAGATGATTACAGCCGATCAACTGAAAGACGTGATGGAACGTGCCGAGGCACTCCACCGTTATTTGGACATCGACAAGAAGAAGATTGAATTTGAGGAGGAAGACCTCCGCACACAGGCTCCCGACTTCTGGGAAGACCCCAAGCGGGCCGAGGAGCAGATGAAGAAGGTGAAAAGCATCAAGCGGTGGCTCGACGGGTATAAAGAGGTGAAGACCTTTGCCGACGAGCTGCAGCTGGCCTTCGACTTCTACAAGGACGACATGGTCACCGAAGAGGAGGTGGACGACGACTACGCCAAGGCCATCAAGGCCATCGAGGACCTTGAGCTGAAAAACATGCTGCGACAGAAAGAGGACCCCATGGACTGCGTGATGAAAATCAACAGCGGCGCCGGAGGCACCGAGAGCCAGGACTGGGCACAGATGCTGATGCGCATGTACATGCGATGGGCCGAGAGCCACGGTCACAAGGTGACGGTGAGCAACCTCCAAGAAGGCGACGAGGCCGGCATCAAGAGTGTCACAATGGAGATAGAGGGCGGCGAGTATGCCTACGGATTCCTCAAGAGCGAGAACGGTGTCCACCGGCTGGTGCGCGTGTCGCCCTTCAACGCCCAGGGCAAGCGCATGACGAGCTTCGCCAGCGTGTTCGTGTCACCGCTCGTGGACGACACCATCGAGGTGTATGTGGACCCGTCGAAGGTAAGCTGGGACCTCTTCAGAAGCGGCGGCGCCGGCGGACAGAACGTGAACAAGGTGGAGACGGGCGTGCGACTGCGCTACCAATACACCGACCCCGACACGGGCGAGGAGGAGGAAATCCTCATTGAGAACACCGAGAGCCGAAAGCAGCTGGAAAACCGCAACAACGCCATGCGACTCCTCAAGTCGCAACTCTATGACCGGGCCATGAAGAAACG
>CALGHW010000333.1 GCA_937916075.1 uncultured Prevotella sp. | reverse complement strand
ACATCACTTGATGTCTTGGCAGGGGCAACCAGCATACCGTACACGGTATAGTTGGCGTCGGCAATCTTGGTGGCGGCACCCGTCGTCAGGTCTACCGTATACAACGCCGTGTTATAGTCATAGTCTTGCGCATACCAATAGAAGGTGTCGCTCTTGGGATCTATCTCGCCCGTCTGGTCATACGGTCCGCCCCAGTCATCAACCAGCCCCACGCCTGTCGGCCCCACGAGTGTCTCGGTGCCGTCAGAGGTGGATATCTGATAGAGGTTGCCATCGGCGGCAATGCCATAAAGAAGGCCCGCACTGGTGACACCCATCGCCACATAACGCCGGGTGGTGGTTCCGAAGGTGGTACGCTTGCAGGTGCGATAGTCCACGGTGCCCAGTTCATACTGTTTGTTACTGGCCACACTGTTGTAAAACTCGCCATACACGGTACCGTCGCTTGCCTGTGCCGTCTCAAGAGCTGCCAGGCTGAAGTCATCATAACTCTTCGAGGAACCTTCCCAGGTGTCGGTATCATAGGTGTAGAGGGTCAGTTCGCCCGACCCGACCCCATAACGTGAGAAATCGACAGCATAAAGTTTTCCGTCGGCCACTTGCACACCATTCTTGCCGACACGCTGGGCCATCTTTCCCAAAGGGGTAAATGTCATGGGCGACGTGGGGGCAAAGGCGTAATAGCCCCATTCACCGTCTACACGGAGATTTCCCCAAAGGGTGACATTGGCTTCCACCGGACGGACAGGACCACGGACAATACCACGGCTCACCGTCTTTGACACCGGCATGAGACTTGTCAACAAGGGCTTGACCCTCATTCTCTCCGGTTTGGGCAAGTGGTGGGCATTTTGTGCCGTTCCACTGGACGAAGCGAGGAAAGCCATGGTCGACAAGGCCAGCGTAAAGAATGTTTTTCTCATTTTCTTTCCTTTTAATTCTTTTTGCGACACGCAGGGTTTACGATTTGAAGAAACCAAGCCACAAAACCATCCCAAGGTATCGAGTCATGTGGGCTGGACCTACCTATATCCTCCGTCTGACCTGTGTCGCAATCAAGAAGTCCGACCGACGACCGATAGGTGCGGCAAAATTATAAAGAATTGTCAAAAGAGCAAAATCACAATGTATAAAAATGACATTTCGATACCGTTTTATGTCTCTCGCCATCAAAGCGGGAATAAAGTCTACCTATAATTTATGACATAAAGCAATAGGGCAAGCGTGTTTTTACCATGATACAAAAGCCATCTGGAAAAACACGCTTGCCCTATTGTTGTGCGATGCTTGAGAGGAGCCAGTTTTATGGCCTCAGCCCGTCATACTATTCTCCGTCATATCCGTTTTGCAGTTGTTCATCACCGCCCATATCGCCATCGCCTTTCTGCTGTCGTTTCTTGCCGTTCATATTGCCGAAGTTCCAAGTGAGGGTGATGTTGACACGGGGGTCACGCCAGTTGCGCTGGTGGCGGGTGAAGCTCTCGCTGCTGGTATAGGTGTCCCACTTGCGGGTCTTAAACACGTCGCGCCAGTTGACGGCCAGAGCCAGGGCCTTGTTGAAAAAGGTCTTGCGAAGCCCTAAGTCCAGACTGGTGTTGGCCTTGCGGTAGCCCTGGGTCACCACCTGGCGCGAGCGGTAGTTGCCCGTGGCCTGGATGGAGATGTCGTAAGGCAGTATCAAGCTGGCCAGAATGCGGGCATCCCAGGAGAAATTCTCGTCGGGACGTCCTGTGACGGTCTGGTTGTTGATGACATACTCAAAGCCGTCGAGCTTGTAGTAATAGGCGTTGACCGTCGTGGTAAGGTCGAGGATGCGGAAGAGCTTGTCCTTCAGCACCACCTCCATACCAGCCTGTTGGCTCTTGGCCACATTCTCATTGGTGGAGTAGATGGTGTCGTTCTGGTTATAGGTGACACGCTGTATGACATCGGTCGTGGGACGATAGTAGGCGCCTACGGAGAGGGTATGATTGTCCCACGTCTTCAGATAGTTGAGCGAGAAGGAATGGGTGTACTCGGGCGTCAGCTCCGGATTACCAAACGACACCATCGAGGCGTCGCGGGTGTCCTTGAAGCTGTTGAGCTGGCCGCCCCACGGCCGGCGCAGTCGGCGGGTATAGTTGAGCTGTATCTGCGAGGAACTGGTCAGCTCGTAGTTGATGAAGAGGCTCGGGAAGAGCTGGAAATGGTCTGTCTTGTAAGCGGGTTGGCGCAGCGCCAGGTCACGCTCCTGCCAGTAGTCCCTGCTCTCGGTGTTCACCCGCCAGTATTCTCCGCGCAGACCGGCCATCACGCCTAGGCGTCCCCACTTGGAGTTGACCGTGGCATAAAGGGCATGCACGTCCATGTCGTAGATGAAGCGGTTGTAGAATCCCTCTTCCTCCTGGCGCTGGCTGCCGTCATAGTGGGTCCGGTCCACATACGACTCCTGTGGGGTGTTTTCGTGCGAGAAGCGACCGTTGTAGCCAGCCTCCACCTTCAGGCGGTCGGTTATCTGATTCTCATAGTCGAGCTTCACCTCCCAGGAGCGGTTATTGATAAACATCGGCCGATACTGGTAGGAATAGTCTGTGGGGCGCAGCGGCGAAAGCCAGGTGGTGCTGTCCTGATAGAAATTGTCGTTGTCGTCCTTCCAGCGGTCGAACGATACATTGAAATCAAGTTTGTGCTTCTCGGCAAAGTTATGGGTATAGCCCAGTTCACCGTGATACATCTGCATGTCGCCGCCTCCCGTGGTGGTACGCATCATCTGGTAAGTGTCGGTCTGTGCGCCTACGGTCCCGAAGTGATAGGGCGTGAACGAGTAGTTGTCACGCCGGCCCTGCATGGTCATGCCCGACAGTGAGAGGTCGTCATGCCTGGTAAGGTGCCAGGTGAGTCCGGCGCGGGCAAAGAGGTTGCGGCCTTTATTGGAGTTTTCGCCCTGGTAGTTCTGATACTGGTTGCTGCCTGTATATACCTGCTCGCTCTCCGAGCCGCCCGACCGTTTGCGGCGACGGAAGCCGATATTGCCGAAGGCCTCCAGGCGTCCGCTCGAATAGTTGAGGTTGCCTCCTGTCTGCCATCCGCCCTTGGTGTCGGCCCCCACCTTGACCGAACCATACATGCCGGCCTGGCGGTCGCGCTTGAGGATGATGTTGATGATGCCGGCACTGCCCTCCGGGCTGAACTTGGCACTGGGATTGTCGATAACCTCGATACGCTCAATGCTCTCAGCCGGTATCTGCTGGAGTATCTCGGCCCGGTTGTCGCTGGTGAGGCCGCTGGCCTTGCCGTTGATCCACACCTCGACACTGGTGTTGCCCCGGAGCGATATCTCGCCGTCGGTGGTCACCTCTACCGACGGGATGTTCTCCAGCAGGTCACTGGCCGAACCGCCTACCGAGGCTATCATCTGGTCTACGCTGAAGGTTTTGCGGTCTACCTCCAACTTCATCTGCGAGCGTTGCCCCGTCACCTGAACCTCCTTGAGGGCATGACTGTCCTCCATCAGATAGATATAGGGAAAGGATGTCTGGCGGTTCTTGGCCGACACGGTGAAGTGGCGCACGGCATTCCGATAGCCCACAAACGACACGGTGAGCGTATAGTTGCCGGGAACCAAGTCCTGGATATGGAAGGCACCGTCGACATCGGTGATGGCGCCCTTGAGCATCTTGTCGGACGAGGCGGGGGAAACTTTAATGTTGACAAAATGCAACGCCCCCTTGGGCAGTTTGTCTAATACTTTTCCTTTTACTGTTCCTTGGGCCATGGCCACTACGGCGCAGGCCCAGACTAATACCGATAGAATAAATCTGTTCATGACGATTTCTTAGACGAAACGGCTCTTCCAAAGTTTAAACCGTTCACATTATTTCTATAAACCGGCCGTATCAAAACACTTTTTAACGGCCGACGACCCACTTACAGCATGAACGGACAAACACCAAAAGAGCGCAAACCGTCTTCTTCATCAGGCTCACGCTCTCTTTGGGTATTTGGAGAAAATGTCTTCCTGTCTTAGTAATGTTCAGGTTATTTTTTGAGCATTACTTCACCTGTGCCGAAGCACTGGTTTTGGCATCCACGGCAGCCTTCTTGGCCACCTTCTTCACCTTCTTGGCTTTCTTGGCTGTAGCCTCGGCTTTCTTGCAGCAAGCCTTGGTTTCGGCCTTTTTGCAACAAGCCTTGGCCTCGACAGCCTTGCAGCAAGCCTTGCCTTCTGCCGCCTTGGCGTCCACTTTCTTGGCTGTGGCCTGCGCTTTGCTTTGGGCCTGGCAACAAGCGGCCTTTACTGTTTTCACCTCTGTCTGGGCGCTGACCATCGTGGCCGAGCACATCATCGCAACCGCAAGGGCTGCTGTCATCATCATCTTGTTCATTTTTCTTTTTACCTTTCTTGTTTAATAGAATCTGTATCTTGAAAATTTGCCGCTAAGATAGATATTTTTTTGCAACCGCAAAGCGTGTTGGCGGTTAATAATGTCAATAGACCGTTAAGTAATGTTCAAAAATCGACTCAAACTGTATGATTGAAACGGGCTGAAAGCCCAATAACACTTAGTCCAGGGCCGCTCGGCTCTGCCGCTTGCCTTGGCAAGAACGCCCTGGGTAGGTATGACGGAATTAATACGCAGGGGCAAAAGCGTAAGAAGTCCCGGCGCACCTGCAAAAGTGTATGTGGATGACATTCTCTCGATAGCTCATTTCTACGTCTTACTCGTTGGCCGAGTTTCTGTTTAAAATAGGTCGAACCTTTCTTGTCAAACCACCCCTACCCCTCCTTTGGAAAAGGAGGGGACGCTGGAGATTATTTCAAACCATACGATTGACCATAAAAGCGCTAAAATATAAAGATATTTCACATATGTTCAAACCATCTTTCGGAACCCTTGAAACGGCTGAAATGAGAAAGTTGCCTAATTACGAAGAGAAACCTGCCAAGTTTCTCCCTGAAATCAGGCAACTTTCTCTTCG
>CALGHW010000332.1 GCA_937916075.1 uncultured Prevotella sp. | reverse complement strand
CATGGTCGTGAAGCGTACCAAGCGCATCGCTTCCATTCGGGTCAATGACAATATGCTCGGACGGGTGATCAACCCGCTGGGCCAGGCCATTGACGGAAAGGGAGACATCGACCTGACAGACTCTTTCGAGATGCCGCTCGACCGCAAGGCCCCGGGCGTGATTTACCGCCAGCCGGTGAAGGAACCGCTCCAGACAGGACTCAAGGCTGTTGACTCGATGATTCCTATCGGTCGCGGACAGCGCGAGCTGATTATCGGTGACCGTCAGACGGGAAAGACCGCCATCGCTGTTGATACGATTATCAACCAGAAGAGTTTCTACGAGGCAGGACAACCTGTCTATTGTATCTATGTGGCTATCGGCCAAAAGGCTTCCACCGTGGCCGCCCTTGTGCAAAATCTCAAGGAGCACGGTGCACTGCCTTATACCATCGTGGTAGCCGCCACGGCGGCCGACCCTGCCGCCATGCAGTATTATGCACCGTTTGCCGGTGCCGCCATCGGTGAGTACTTCCGTGACCGCGGCTTTTCGGCCCTGGTGGTCTATGACGACCTGTCCAAGCAGGCTGTCGCCTATCGTGAGGTGTCGCTGATTCTGCGCCGTCCTTCAGGACGTGAGGCTTATCCGGGTGATGTGTTCTATCTCCACAGCCGCTTGCTGGAGCGTGCCGCGCGTATCAACAACCAGCAGGAGGTGGCCGAGCAGATGAACGACCTGCCTGAGTGCATGAAGGGTCATGTGCGGGGTGGTGGCTCGCTGACAGCATTGCCTATTATCGAGACCCAGGCCGGCGACGTGTCGGCTTATATCCCGACCAACGTGATTTCAATCACCGACGGACAGATTTATCTGGAGACCGACCTCTTCAACCAAGGTTTCCGTCCGGCCATCAATGTGGGTATCTCTGTGTCCCGTGTGGGTGGTTCGGCTCAAATCAAGAGTATGAAGAAGGTGGCCGGAACCCTGAAGATTGACCAGGCCCAGTATCGTGAGCTGGAGAGCTTCTCCAAGTTCTCCAGTGACATGGACGCTGTGACGGCCATGACGCTCGACCGCGGTCGCAAGAACAACCAGTTGCTTATCCAGCCCCAATACAGCCCGATGCCTGTGGGCGAGCAGATTGCCATCCTCTACTGTGGAACGCATGGCTTGATGCACGAGGTGCCTGTGGAGAAGGTGCGTGAGTGTCAGGACTCGTTTCTGGACAAGCTCCGTACCACCCATCCCGAAGTCATCGAGACCTTGGGCAGCGGAAAGATTGACGATGCGACTACCCAGACTATCGAGGCTGTTATGGCCGATATTGCTGGGCAGTATAAAAAGTAATAGCTTATGCCGTCATTGAAAGAAATCAAGACCCGTCTTACGTCGGTCAACAGCACGCGCAAGATTACGAGTGCCATGAAGATGGTAGCGTCATCCAAGCTCCACCACGCGCAGCAGATGATAGAGAATATGCTTCCGTATGAGACCATGCTCGAGCATATCCTCAAGACCTTCCTTGCCTCTGAGGCCGATGCCACGACGGTGTTCAGTGTGGAGCGTCCTGTCAAGCGGGTGGCTCTGCTTGTCTTTTCGTCCAACAGCAGCTTGTGTGGTGGCTTCAATGCCAACATCATCAAGATGATGCAGCAGGTGGTTGCGGAATACGAATCACTGGGGAAGGACAACATCGTGATTTATCCTGTGGGGCGCAAGGTGGCCGAAAAGGCCGCCAAGCTCGGCTTCAAGATTGGCGGCGACTTTACCGAACTGGCTGACAAGCCTAACGTGCAGCAGTGTATAGACCTTGCCCACGACTTGGGTGAGAAGTTTGTGCGGGGAGAGATTGACAAGGTGGAAATGGTTTACCATCATTTCAAGAGTGCCGGTTCGCAGATTCTCACGCGGAAGACATTCTTGCCTATCGATTTGACTAGCGAGCTCAGCCGTGACCATGAGCGTGACCTCACGTCTAATATCGCGACCCTCAAGGCACAGGAGTATCTGCGGAAGAAGGGTAGTCAGGGACAGGAGGACAGCGAGGAAGCCAAGCCGCTCAATGATAACTTCATCGTTGAGCCAGATATGAGCACGGTCTTGACAGCCTTGATTCCCAAGTTGGCCCACTTGATGATTTACACGGCCTTGCTCGACAGTATCGCCAGTGAGCATGCCGCCCGCATGGTGGCCATGCAGACTGCAACGGACAATGCGGACGAGCTGTTGCGACAGCTTAACCTGCAGTATAACAAGAGTCGTCAGCAAGCTATTACCAATGAGTTGCTTGATATTGTGGGCGGTTCGGTCAACAATTAAGCGCTTCAAATAGTAACAAGGATGCGGAAAGGATTTCTTCTGTTGAAGAGGATTCTTCCGCTTTTATATTTCTTCTTCCCGTGTGTTTCGGTTTGGATATTATTTTGTACATTTGCAGTTATATAATATCAAATAGAAAAACATAACGCTTATGAAAAACATCTGTATCATGGTGGGAGCGCGTCCTAATTTTGTGAAAGTGGCTCCCCTGTTGTGGGCTATCGACAAGGCTAAGGCAGAAGGGCATGACATTGGCTGCCAGTTGGTGTATGCTGGCCGGGAGGATGACCCGACACTTGAGCCTTCACTTTTCGATGACTTGCAGATGTCTCGGCCGGACGTGTTTCTGGGCGTGGACTGCAGCAGTCTGAATGAGTTGACGGGCTGTGTGATGGGACGTTTTGAAGCTTATCTCGCCATCCATCCCACGGATGTCGTCATTGTAGTGGATGATCTTGCATCGACAATGGCGGCTGCTATTGTCACCAAGAAGTGTGGCATCCCGTTGGCGCATATTGTGGCCGGGACACGCTCGTTTGACATGAAGATGCCTAAAGAGATAAATCGTTTGGTCATCGACGGGTTGAGCGACTATCTTTTTACGGCCGGTGCCGGTGCTTGTAGTATTGTCACCCGTGAGGGGGCGGAGATGTCGCAGATTTACATGGTGGGCAATGTGCTTATCGACACGCTTCGCAAGAACCGTGACCGCTTTGTGGAACCAGTGCTCCTGTTTGCCTCTGCGCGCGACAAGGCTGACAGCCAGCAACTGCAGTCGGCTCTCCGCAACCGTTCTTACTTGGTGTTTACGCTCAACCGCAAGGCGTTGATAGCCGGCAAGGAGAACCTTACCCGTATGCTGGTCGCTATGTCGGAGGCTTCCAAGGGCCTGCCCGTGATAGCTCCCTTGCGGGGAGCGGCCCGTGAGACTGTGGAGCCGCTGGTCGCTTCATGTCCCAACCTGCACATCGTGTCACCCTTGAGTTACCTGGAGTTTGGCTGGCTTACGGCCCATGCCCGTGGTATCATCACCGACTCGGGCAATGTGGCTGAGGAGGCTACGTTTAATGCCGTGCCTTGTATCACGCTGAACAGCTATACCGAGCATATTGAGACCGTCAAGGTGGGATCGAATGTGCTGGTCGGTGAGGATGCCGACAAGCTTCGGGAGGCTGTGGCTGATATGGCGTCCGGCCGGTGGAAGAAGAGCGGCTTGCCCGACCGTTGGGATGGCCGGACGGCCGAGCGTATTATTCAGATACTGGCCCAGTAGGGGGCTCTTCCTATATATTACGTAATAGTATAAAAGCGAAAAGTGTGGCAGACGGAATCCTGCCGTCTGCCACACTTTTCGCTTTTATACTATTACGTTTCTTTCCTTATTTCTTCTCCTCCATGTCTCCTTCGATATAGAGGCGTGTCATCTCCACCTTACCGTTGGTGCGGACGGTGATAGACTTCTTGAAGTGGCCAGGAAATTTTCCGGCACCGTTGTATGTCACCTTCAGTTGCCCTTTTTGTCCTGGCATCACAGGTGTCTTGGTGTACTCGGGCACTGCGCATCCACAACTGGCCACAGCCTGGTTGATAATCAGCGGTGCGGTTCCCACGTTGGTGTATGTGAATGTGCACGACACTTTGGGAGCCGATTCAGAAAACTTGCCGAAGTTGTGAGTCAGCTTGTCAAACTTGATTTCAGCCTGCTTTTGTCCAGCTTCCTGGGCCATGGCTACGGCAAAGCCACATACCAACAGGCAAAGAGCCAATACAATCTTTTTCATCTTTAGTCTTTTTATGTTTTTAAACAGCGGCAAAAGTAGCTCCTTTTTTTTATCCATGAATACTTTGAAGGTGATATTTCGTAAAAATTAACACTGTCACACGGACAAGGGGCTCCGCCTTAGTTGAAGAAGTTCCATGAGACACCGATGCGGAACACGCGGCTGTTTTGTGGATAGTGAGGCGTGAGGAAGTAGTCACGTGAGAAGTTGCCGGCTGTCACATGGCTGAACATCACGAAGAAGCGGGTATGCTTCAGGTGCATGTTGGCATAGACATCTATGTAGGGGTAGTCGCCAGTCTTGACACGGCTCTCCACATTTTGTTGTATGCAAAACTGGTTGAGCTGTGGGGCGAAGTCGGGCGCATAGTATTTGGTGAAGAATGTGACATCTCCGCCCAGGTCTACTGCCAGCTCATTGACAATCTTGAACTTCAGGTACAGGTTGCTGAACACGTTGAGTGTCGGTACCGGCAGCACATCGCCATTGCTGCTGTTCTGGTAGGTCAGCGTGTTCTCCCATCGGAGGATACCCAGACGAAAATCCTGTCGCAGCTGGGCTGTGAGCAAGTTGATGTTGCCGCCGGCTTGGTGGATGCCGGCCGACATCTGGGTGCGTCCGTTGGTGGTGGCGTCATAGCTCATGCCAAAGTAGGTATAGTTCTGGATTTCCTCGATGGCCACGCGCAGGCTGGTTTGAGTCTTGCGATAGCTCAACAGGCCTTCGATGCGTGTGCGTGTCTCCTTGTTCAGTCCGTCGTTGTCCCACCAGAAGTGTTTGGCGTGGTAGTGGCGTTGATAGTAGGTGGGGGCCAACCGATAGAAATAAGCTTTGGCAGCCAGGGTGACGGTGTCTCCCCAAAGGCGGAAGTTGAGGTCGGTGGTGAAGTCAAGC
>CALGHW010000331.1 GCA_937916075.1 uncultured Prevotella sp. | reverse complement strand
GGCGGCCTCAGCGGCGAAGAATCCCACGGCGAAAGCCAGTATCAGGATGAAGCTCCGGTCGCTGAGATGATCCTTGCGCCAGGCCAGAAAGCGCTCCAGTAGGGTCGGAGCGACAGTGTCTATCGTTGCGTCCATGTCTGTCTGTTATTCCTTTCTCTCTTTTCTTGATTGTGTTTGAATCCTGAACACAGCTGCCTCCCCTTCCCCCCATTTGCTCCGGCGGGAAGAGGAGGGAGTGTTATTTCCTGATGATTTTCACCTCACCGTCCACACCGAGCTTGATGATGCTCGACGGGGTATGGGGCTTGTGCTCCTGGCGGCGGCTCCAGCACACGTAGTCCACAGCCTCCAGGATTTTAGGGTCGATGTCGCAGTAGTTCTGTGCGGCGGGCTCGCCCGATATATTGGCCGAGGTGGACACGACGGCCTTCTGGAAACGGTAGCACAGCTCATGGGAGAAAGGCTCCTTCGTGATGCGCAGGGCGATGCTGCCATCATCGGCAATCAGGTTTTCGGCCAGGTTGACGGCGCCGTCGAGGATGACGGTGGTGGGCTTGTCGGCACAGTCGAGCAGGTCCCAGGCCACGGCGGGCACCTGCCGCACATAGCGTTGCAGGCGGGCGTCGCTGTCCACGAGACAAATCAGGGCCTTCGAATCGTCACGCTGCTTGATTTTGTATACTTTGGCCACAGCCTCTGGATTGGTGGCGTCGCAGCCGATGCCCCACACGGTGTCTGTCGGATAGAGAATGACTCCACCCTGGCGCATGGTCTCCACGGCGCACTTGATATCTTCTTGTAGTGTCATTGTCGTTTGTTTTTTAGTTTTATCCTTACATCCTTTTCCCCGGCGACAGGTCTCCTCCCAAGAGGAAACCTTAAAACTCGCTGGTGAAGTGGAACTTGATGTGTTTGAAATCCTCCTGGGCCATGCTGAGCACGTAGCCGCTGTCGGCCAGGAACACGTCACGGCCATCCTTGTCGGTGGCCATATACTGGTATTTACGCTTCTTGAAGTTCTCCAGCTCCTGGGCGTCGTCACTCTCTATCCAGCAAGCCTTGTAGAGATGGACGGGCTCCCAGCGACACTTGGCGTTGTACTCATGCTCCAGACGGTACTGGATGACCTCAAACTGGAGCTGGCCCACGGTGCCGATAATCTTGCGGCCGTTAAACTGGTTGACAAACAGCTGGGCCACGCCCTCGTCCATCAGCTGGTCGATGCCCTTCTGGAGCTGCTTGGACTTCATGGGGTCTGCGTTCTCGATGTATTTAAACATCTCGGGCGAGAAGCTGGGCAGACCGCGGAAGTGGAGCTTTTCGCCCTCTGTGAGCGTGTCGCCTATCTTGAAGATGCCGTTGTCGGGCAAGCCCACGATGTCGCCGGGCCAGGCCTCGTCAATGGTGCTCTTGCGCTGGGCCATAAACTGGGTGGGCGAAGAGAAGCGCACCGTCTTGCCCTGGCGCACATGGAGGTAA
>CALGHW010000330.1 GCA_937916075.1 uncultured Prevotella sp. | reverse complement strand
TAGATGAGGGGTGGAAACTGGTGATAGTTGTTCTTGTCAATCAGAATAATCTGGAATCCGGAATGTTTCAGTTTTGAGGCAACTTTCAATCCGCTGAAACCGCCTCCCACGATGACGACTCTCTTCTTGTCGCCTTTCTCAATGTTAAGACTCATGTTTGACTAAAAAATAAAAGTTGAGTTAGAATGTGTGATGTTATATCCTATTGTTTCCAATCTTTGTAGATGCAAAGTTAGCGATAATTATGTGAAGAAGCAAGCACTGTGTCGCCTATATGGGGATGAAACGATGCGTTTGTCACAAAAAAACGTGCTGCCGATGTCGGTGTGCGGCATATTGTAAACTGGGTTTGGCAGAAAGGTGTCCGCCTGCCGGCAGATGAGGCAGGGCGGGTGGGGCCAACTGTTGTCGCCGTCCCCAGAAACGCACAGTGTCCCCTCCTTGGGTAAGGAGAGGACACTGTCTGTATGGCATACCTTGCGGCAAGGAGCCATGTGGGATTATATGATGTGCAACGCCCGCAAGATGTCGTTGAGGTTGGCGAAGACCATCAGCAGGATGAGAATGCCAAATCCGATATACTCGGCGTAAATCATAAATTTCTCGCTGGGCTTGCGGCGCGTAATCATTTCGTAGAGCAGGAAGAGCACATGGCCGCCGTCGAGTGCCGGGATGGGCAGGATGTTCATGAAGGCCAGGATGATGCTCAGAAAGGCGGTCATCTTCCAAAACATATACCAGTCCCACGTGGCGGGGAAGAGGTTGCCGATGGCTCCGAATCCGCCTATCGACTTGGCTCCGTCGGCCGTGAATACATACTTCATGTCGTCCACATAGCCGGCCAGGACGTGCACGCCATACTTGGCTCCGGCGGGGAAACTCTCCCAGAATCCGAACTCGGTGGTCACGGGCTTGTACAGCTTGGCGAGCGAGAGGGGGATGAAGCCAAACTTCAGGTCGGCTGTCAGCTCTACCCGGGCGGTGTCACGCGTCGCGCCATGTGCTATCACCACGTTGATGGTGCGTACCTTCACGCTGTCGGCATGAGTCTGCGGGGCGGCGGCCAGCACGTCAGCCAGTCGGCCGGTCTCGGTGTTGAAGTCTGTCCAGGAGTTGACCGCCCGGCCGTTGATGGCGACAATCCTGTCGCCCTTCTTCATGCCCATCTTCTCGGCCGGTGTGCCGGGCAGGATGCTGTCGGCCTGTGCCGGCAGGTAAGGCGTGGTGAAAGCCGGCTGCGTCTTGAGCATGCCCAGCAGGTTGATGTCGCCCGGCAGCTGGATGCTCATGGGCTTGCCGTCACGGATGATGTCCACCCGCTTGGCCACGGAGATGCTCCGGAAGAGGTCGGCGTTGAAGTCCTTAAACGCACCCTTCTCCGTGCCCACCAGGATGTCGCCGTCGCGGAATCCGTAGCTCTTGGCCTCGGTGTTGAACACCATGCCGCGGGTCATGTTCTTCACGGGGATATATGTGTCGCCCCAGGTGAAGAGAATCATGGAATAGATAAACAGGGCCAGCAGGAAGTTGACCAGCACACCGCCAATCATGACCAGCAGCCGCTGCCAGGCTGGCTTGGTGCGAAACTCCCAGGGCTGTGCCGGCTGCTTCATCTGTTCGGTGTCAAAGCTCTCGTCTATCATGCCGGCTATCTTGCAGTATCCGCCCAGGGGCAGCCATCCCATGCCATAGGTGGTGTCGCTGTGCTTGGGCTTGAACTCAAACAGGTGGAACCAAGGGTCGAAGAAGAGGTAGAACTTTTCTACCCGGATGCCAAAGAGCTTGGCGAAGAAGAAGTGGCCGCCCTCATGGAGCAATACCAACAGAGATATGGCCAGCATGAACTGCAGGGCCTTGATCAGAAAGATTTCCATGTCGTTGTTGTCGTTTTCTTTTTGTTAAACCGTGGTGTGTGGTCTCTTTTGTCTTTTTATGATTAGCGTTTCATGAGTTGATGCTTCATGCTTGTTTCTCACTTTCCCATCAGTTCGCTTGCGATGCGCCGTGCCTCGTGGTCGGTGGCCACATAAGAGGCATAGTCGGGGTGAGCGTCGAAGGTGGCCCGGTTCATGGTCTGTTCGATGATTTCACCCATTTGCAGGAAGGAGCACCGGTCTTCGAGGAAGCCCCGGTTGACGATTTCGTTGGCCGCGTTGACGATGCAGGGCATATTGCCGCCCTGCCGGATAGCCTCGAAGGCCAGGGCCAGGCAGTGGAACTTCTGCAAGTCGGGCTGGAAGAACTCCAGGGGCTGCTTAAACAGGTCGAGCCGTTCGCCCGACAAGTGGAGCCTGTTGGGGAAGGAGAAGGCGTATTGGATGGGCAGCCGCATGTCGGGCACACCGAGCTGCGCCTTGATGGCACCGTCCTTAAACTGCACCGCACTGTGTACGATAGACTGCGGGTGTACCAGCACCTCTATCTTCGAGGCGTCTACGCCGAAGAGCCATTTGGCCTCGATGACCTCGAAGCCCTTGTTCATCATCGACGCACTGTCGATGGTGATTTTGGCCCCCATGTCCCAGGTGGGGTGGCGCAAGGCGTCGGCCTTGGTCACGGTGGCCAGTTGGTCCAGCGTGTAGTTGCGGAACGGTCCGCCGCTGGCCGTGAGCAATATCTTCTCTATTTCATTGTTGTCCTCGCCCACCAGACTCTGGAAAATGGCCGAGTGCTCGCTGTCTACGGGCAGGATGGGGGTATGATATTGGGCGGCCAGCCGTCCTATCAGTTCGCCGGCCACCACGAGTGTCTCCTTGTTGGCCAGGCAGATGGTCTTGCGGGCTTGGATGGCGTGGATGGTGGGCGACAGTCCGGCAAAGCCCACCATGGCGGTGAGCACCATGTCGATGGGTCCGGCTTCCACAATCTCATCGATGGCCTTGGCTCCGGCATACACCTTGATGTCGGGCTCGTCGGCCATGAGCTCCTTCAGCCGGTCATAGTGGGCCTCGTTGGCGATGACCACGGCCGCCGGCTTAAACCGGTGAGCCTGCTGGGCCAGTTGTTCCACCCGGTTGTTGGCCGTCAGGCAGTAAGCCTCATACAGGTCGGCATGCTCCTCGATGACCGCCAAGGCCTGGGTGCCGATAGAGCCGGTGGAGCCCAGTATGGCTATTTGTTTTTTCTTCATAAGTAAAGGTCGTTCAGAGTCAGTCCAACAGTCCGTCGGGCAGCTCCATGGTTATTTCTTTTTTTTGCTTGTCTACTGCGGTGATGAGGTCGTCGGAGGCGGGGATGAGCGTGCCGTCCTCCAGCTCGAAGAGCGTGTTGACGGTCGTGTCGTCTACGGCGGCGACGCGTCCCACGGTCTTGCCGTCGTGCCGGATGGCATAGCCCACAATTTCGGCCCACGACACGTGGTCATGGTCCTCGTCGGCCAGGTGCCGGGGGAAGAACACTTCCGTGCCGGTCAGTTCGGCGGCCCGCTGCTGGGTGTCGATGTCGCAAAACTTCATCAGGGCTGTCTCGTCACTCTTGAATCGGTATTCCTCTATAAAGAAAGGTACGAAGATGCCGTCGAGGCAGAGCACGAGGTAGTCGCAGTCGGTGCGGTCGAACACATCATCATCAAACAGGAAGCAGATTTCTCCCTTCACGCCGTGCGGCTTGCCCAGCCGGCCTATTTTGTAAACGTCAGTGTCTTTTATCATTTTTTTTGTTGGCTTCTTGTATGGGGCTGACTGTCGGTCTTGCGTCGAGTCGCCGCTTGCTACATTCTTGTGATTTTGGCTCCCAGCTTGTTGAGCCGCTGCTCGATGTCCTCGTAGCCCCGGTCAATCTGCTCGATATTGTCGATGCGGCTGTTGCCGTTGGCGCTCATGGCGGCGATGAGCAGGGCGATGCCGGCTCGGATGTCGGGACTGGCCATGCGCCCGCCGCGCAGCCGGCGCTGGTGGTCGTGTCCCACGACGACGGCCCGGTGAGGGTCGCAGAGGATAATCTGTGCTCCCATGTCGATGAGCTTGTCCACGAAGAACAGTCGGCTCTCAAACATCTTCTGGTGGAAGAGTACAGAGCCCTTGGCCTGAGTGGCCACGACGATGAGCACCGAGATGAGGTCGGGTGTGAGTCCGGGCCAGGGTGCGTCGGCCAGGGTCATGATGGTGCCGTCGATAAACGACTCCACCTTGTAGTGGCTTTGTTTAGGGATGATGAGGTCGTCGCCCTCTATCTCTATCTTCACGCCCAGCCGGCGGAAGGCTTCAGGGATGATGCCCAGGTTGCGCACCGACACGTTTTTGATGCGGATACCCCGTCCCACCATGGCGGCCATGCCGATGAATGAGCCCACCTCGATCATGTCGGGCAGCACCTTGTGCTTGGCGCCGTGCAGGCTCTCCACGCCCACTACGGTGAGCAGGTTGCTGCCGATGCCGCTGATGCGTCCGCCCATGCGGTTGATGAGGTGGCACAGCTGCTGGATATACGGCTCGCAGGCCGCGTTGTAGATGGTGGTGGTGCCCTTGGCGAAGACGGCGGCCATGATGATGTTGGCCGTGCCGGTGATGGAGGCCTCGTCGAGCAGCATGTAGCATCCCTTCAGGTGCTTGGCCGCTATCTCGTAGACATTGCGGTCCTCCACGTGGTGGAACTTGGCGCCCAGACACTTGAATCCCAAGAAGTGTGTATCCAGCCGGCGCCGGCCAATCTTGTCGCCTCCGGGCTGTGCGATGACCGCCTTGCCAAACCGCGCCAGCAGCGGGCCTATCATCAGCACGCTGCCGCGCAGGGCCGAGCATTTTTTCACAAACTCGTCACTCTGCAGATAGTCCAGGTTGATGTCTTTCGCCTGGAAGGAGTAGTCGTTGCGTGACAGCTGGTTGACCGTGACGCCGATGTCCTTGAGCAGTTGTATCAGGTTGTTGATGTCCCGGATGTCGGGTATGTTCTTGATGATTACCTCGTCGGCGGTCAGGAGCGTGGCGCAGATTACTTCGAGCGCTTCGTTCTTGGCTCCCTGCGGGGTGATGGTTCCGCTCAGCGGGTGTCCGCCTTCTATCAGGAATGATGCCATGGGCTTGGTGTTTTTGGATGTTTAGGGATGAGGTTGTTATTTGCGGCGCCGGTTGTTGCGCTTGTTGTTGTCGTTGCCGGGCAGGTCGGGCATGGGCACGTTCTCAAACTTGAAGGAGCTCAGGTCGAGTTGTATCTTGCCGTCGGTGAAGCGTGCCAGATCGTCGGCCACCTTCTCATTGTCCATCGAGCCATGGCTCCAGTTGGCCAGGTCGCGCTTCATGTGGTTGGCCGTCTGTCGGGTCAGTTCGTCGCGCTCAGGTCCGGCGGGCATGGTTTTGAGCAGCTGGAAGAGCTCCTCGAGCAGGTGTCCGTAGTGGCGCAGGTGTACGTGATCGCCCTTGCGGGGCATGTTCATCGGCTGTGGCTTGGAGAGGATTTTCTCCGCTCCAGACACGTCGTAAGGCCAGTCGATGTCCAGCTTCTTGCGGCTGATGAGGTACAGGTGGTCCCAGAGCGTCTGCTGGTAGTTCTCGTTGTCTCTGATTTGCGGCACCTTGGCCTCCATCATTCTCACGATGGAGTTGGCGCAAGCCTGTCGCATGGCTTTGTCGGGCAGGGCCACGGCAAAGTCAACCATCTTTTGTATCTCTCGCCCGTATTCGGGCATCAGCAGCGGTGAGCGCTGGGTGTTATAGTCTAATCCTAAGATGTTCATAAGTCTTTTGTTAAATCAGCTTCTTGGGCATCTTGGCCACAAAGTCCTTGAGGTAGAACGGCACAAAGTAGGCCACGTCCTCATATTGCTCCAGGGCCACGCGCTTCTCGGCCAGCGGATACATCCACTTGGCCTGGGGCTCCACGCCCTCGATGAGGTGGGCGTTGGGGTGGGTGAGCACGTCCTTGCACTTGTCGGCCCCGTTGCCGAAGAAGTATACGGGGCGCTCGTCGAGCCACTCCTTGTAGGTGTTCTCGTCCACGATGTCGGCCTGGGTCTCGCGCACAGGGCGCAGGGCCCTGTCATACAGGGCGGCGTACACCTCCATGCGGCGCGCGTCGATCATGGGGCAGAGCAGGGCGTTGTCCTCTATCTCCTGGTGGCCCAGCAGGAGGGGCACGCAGAGCAGCTCGAGGGTGGGCACGGCGATGAGCGGTATGTCGCGTCCGTAGCAGATGCCCTTGGCCATCGACACGCCGATGCGCAGGCCGGTATAGGAGCCGGGGCCGCAGCTTACGGCCACCGCGTCTACGGGGATGGCGTGGCTGTCGGCAAACGAGAGGGCCTCGTCCACGTAGACACCGAGTTTGACAGCATGATTGGGGCCGCTATGGTCTTCTTGATGATAGATGCAAGTGCCGTCCTCGCTGACGGCTACCGAGCACACGTCCGTGCTCGTATCGAGATTTAAAATACACGACATAGTATATCTGAATGAAAAATGCTTTTATACTTTGTAAGGTGCAAAAATAGTGATTTTTCCGCCATTAACACTTGTTTTATCAGAAATTAACGGAGACCGGGCCCAAAAACCCCTCTCTGCAACTGTCGTCTTGCCGTGTGGCGGTTGTCAATGCGGGGTCGGGAATGTGGAGAGAGGGGCATGGAAAGTGGGGAAAACGGGCAGGATAAGTAGGAAAAATGGCCTGAATTTTAATATTTCACGACGTGAAATGTTTTTAAATGGCGTGTTTTCCAGACTTATTCAGCACGGCTGCAACCCTTTTGCGGCCCCGCTGTGGCGATTTCCGGCCGGCCGGCGGTCATTCGTGTGGCGAAGTCTTTGCGGGACGGCAAATTCTTTGTACTTTTGCACGGCCTAACACAATAAGAACTTATGCTACAAAGAGACTATATCATGCGCCTGGTCCGGGAATTTGCCGAGGCGCTCGAGTTGCTGCTCAAGAAGGATGTGCGCAAGCAGCAGGCGGAGATACAACGGATGTACGACCAGTATGTGGGTCCGTATGCTTTCTACCACACGGCGGCCGTGGCCGACATCATGGAATCGATGGAGCAGTGGGACGAGCGGGAGCGGCTGCCCCGGCTGGAGATGCTGGCCGAGCTGTATTACGTGGAGGCCGGACTGACTGTAGGTCCCGGCCGCAGCCTGTTGCTGGAGAAAGCCTGGGCACTGTTCGACTTCGTAGACCGTCATGACCGTACTTTCGACATGGCCCGCCTGAGCAAGATGTCTGATATCAAGAAACAACTGGATAACAAATCGTCAATATGAGTAAAATCAATCTGAAAGGCCACGGCGCCATGCTGCTGGCCAACTCGTCGTGGGGACTGATGTCGCCCGTGGCCAAAATCGTGATGGCCACAGGAGCCGTGTCGCCCCTTATTCTTACCGACCTGCGCGTGGCGGGCGCCATGTTGCTGTTCTGGATTACCTCGTTTTTCATGAAGCCCGAGCATGTGGGCCACCGCGACCACCTGAAACTCCTCGGGGCGTCGCTCCTGGCCATCGTCTTCAACCAGGGCTGCTTCATCTTCGGCGTGAGCCTGTCGTCGCCGGCCGACGCCTCCATCATCACCACCTCCATGCCTCTGTGGGCCATGGTGCTGGCCGCTTTCTTCCTCAAGGAGCCCGTCACGGGCAAGAAGGTGCTCGGTATCGCCCTCGGTGCCGCCGGCGCCTTGCTGCTGGTGTTGGGGAGCGGCCAGACGCAAGCCTCAGCCGACGATGGCGCCAACCATATCTGGGGCGACCTGCTGGTGCTCATGGCCCAGCTGAGCTATGCCTCCTATATCGTGCTGTTCAAAAACTTTGTGGGGCGCTACTCACTGGTCACCATTATGAAGTGGATGTTCACCTACGCCTTTATCTTCACTCTGCCCTTCAGCTACCGCGGGCTGATGGCCACCCCGTGGACCGCCCTTACGGCCCAGGCCGTGTGGGCCATCCTGTTTATTGTGGTCGTGGCCACCTTTGTCAGCTATATGCTCATCGTCGTGGGGCAGAAAAACCTGCGCCCCACCGTGGCCGGCATGTACAACTATGTGCAGCCCATCGTGGCTTGTGTGGTCACGGTGTGTTTGGGTATGGACACCTTTAATTGGGTGAAGGGTCTGGCCGTGGGCATGATTTTCGGTGGCGTCTACCTCGTCACCGCCAGCCGCAGCCGCCAGGAAGTGGAGAATTATGAGCGCCAACATGCGCAGACGGCGCCGGATACCTCGACGGAAAAGGCCGACTGACGGGATTCGTCGGCCTGCAGACACACAAAAAACGGGTGGGGTTGTGCCGTGGTCTGCCATATTTTTCGTATATTTGCACCCCCATATAATATAAGGTATAAAAACGAATAAAAACAAGAAAAACATAGCATTATGAATATCGAAGCACAGATAAGCAGTGCGGCCCAGGAGGCCGTCAAGGCACTTTATGGCCAAGACGTTCCGGCCAAGATGGTGCAGCTGCAGAAAACCAAGCGCGAGTTTGAGGGCAATCTGACCCTCGTGGTGTTCCCCTTCTTGAAGGTATCCAAGAAGAAGCCTGAGGATACCGCCGCTGAGATAGGCCAGTATCTCGTGGACCACTGTGAGGCCGTGGCGTCCTTCAATGTGGTGAAGGGATTCCTCAACTTAGTGGTGGCTCCGGCCGCCTGGGTGGCCCTGCTCAACGACATCAACGCCGACCCCAAATTCGGCGAGAAAAAGGCCACGGAAAGCTCTCCTCTGGTGATGATAGAATACTCGTCGCCCAACACCAACAAACCGCTTCATCTGGGCCATGTGCGCAACAACCTGTTGGGATGGTCGCTGGCCCAGATTATGGAGGCCAACGGCAACAAGGTGGTCAAGACCAACATCGTCAACGACCGCGGTATCCACATCTGCAAGTCCATGCTGGCCTGGCTCAAGTGGGGCAATGGCGAGACACCCGCATCGAGCGGCAAGAAGGGTGACCACCTCATCGGTGACTACTATGTGGCCTTCGACAAGCACTACCGTGAGGAGGTGAAAGAGCTGAAGGCTCGGTATATGGCTGGCGGCATGGACGAGGAAGCCGCCGAGAAAAAGGCCAAGGACGAGGCTCCCCTCATCCAGGAGGCGCATGCCATGCTCGTCAAGTGGGAGCAGGGCGACCCCGAGGTGCGTGCCCTCTGGCAGAAGATGAACGCCTGGGTGTATGCCGGTTTCGACGAGACCTACAAGGCGCTCGGTGTGGGCTTCGACAAGATTTACTACGAGTCGGACACTTACCTCAAAGGCAAGGCCAAGGTGGAGGAAGGTCTGGCCAAAGGTCTCTTTGAGCGGCATGAGGACAACAGCGTGTGGGCCGACCTCACCAACGAGGGACTCGACCAGAAGTTGTTGCTCCGCTCCGACGGCACGTCGGTCTATATGACTCAGGACATCGGTACGGCCGAGATGCGCTTCAAGGACTATCCCATCGACAAGATGATTTATGTGGTGGGCAACGAGCAGAACTATCACTTCCAGGTGCTCTCCATCTTGCTCGACCGGCTGGGCTTCAAGTGGGGCAAGGAGCTGGTACACTTCTCTTACGGTATGGTGGAGTTGCCCAACGGAAAGATGAAGAGCCGCGAGGGTACGGTGGTGGATGCCGATGACCTGATAGCTGCCATGGTGGCCGACGCCAAGAAAACCAGCGAGGAGCTGGGCAAGTTTGACGACATGACCGAGGATGAGCGCAACGAGATTGCCCGCATCGTGGGCCTTGGCGCCTTGAAATACTTCATCCTGAAGGTGGATGCCCGCAAGAACATGCTCTTCAACCCCGAGGAGAGTATCGATTTCAACGGCAATACGGGCCCCTTCATCCAGTACACTTATGCCCGTATCCGCAGCATCCTGCGCAAGGCCGAGGCCGAGGGTATCAGTGTGCCCGCGTCGCTCGACACGGCTGCCACGGTGCTTAACGAGAAGGAAGTGGAGCTGGTGCAGAAGATGAACGAGTTTGGTGCCGCGGTGGAGCAGGCCGGCAAGGATTACAGTCCCAGCGGCATTGCCAACTACTGCTACGAGCTGACCAAGGAGTTCAACCAGTTCTATCATGACTACAGCATCCTCAAGGAAGAGGATACGCAGAAGAAGGTGGCCCGCCTGGTCATTGCCCAGAATGTGGCCAAGGTCATCAAGAACGCCATGGCGCTGCTTGGCATCGAGGTGCCCGAGCGTATGTAAGCATTTTGAATACCTACTTATAACCAAGCATCCCCGCCTTTATCCTGTGGATAGAGGCGGGGATGCTTGGTGTTTGGGCCAGGGGCACATGTGCTTAAAATTCGTTCATGGCCCGGATAATCGTCGATACCTCGTTGTCCGTGAGAGTCTGGTTGAGGGGAATGCTCAGTTCCTCCCGGTGGATGCGCTCGGTGACGGGTAACGACAAGGAGGCCCATTCTCGGTAGCACTTCTGATGGTGGGGCGGAATGGGGTAGTGTATCATGGTTTGGATACCCCTGTCGGCCAAATACTGTTGCAGCTGGTCACGCTCGGCGCAGAGTATGGGGAAGATATGGTGTACGCTGTGGTCGCAGAAGTCATGACTCGGCAATTGTAGATGCCGGTTGCTTATTTCTGATAGATAACGCTGGGCGATGGCCTTGCGGCGGATGTTGTCAGCTTGCAGGTAGTGCAACTTGACCCTGAGCACGGCTGCCTGCAACTCGTCGATGCGGCTGTTGCGTCCCTTGTAGTCGAAGACATACTTGCGGCTCGACCCATAGTTGGCTATCGAGCGGACGGTTGCCGCCAGACGTTCATCGTCGGTGGTCACGGCCCCCGCATCGCCCAAGGCCCCTAAGTTCTTGCCGGGATAGAAGCTGTGGCCGGCGGCGTCGCCCAGGCTGCCCGTGCGCTTGTCGCGGTAGAGACATCCGTGGGCCTGTGCATTGTCCTCCACCAGTTTCATTCCGTACAGGTGGCAGAGGGCGCCTATCCGTTCGGTGTAGGCGCAGCGTCCGTAGAGATGCACCAGCAGGATGGCCCTGGTGTGGGGCGTGACGGCCGCCTCTATCAGCGAGTCGTCTATCTGGAAGGTGTCTATCCGTGGCTCCACCAAGACCGGTTTCAGCCCGTTTTCCGTGATGGCCAGGATAGAGGCGATATACGTGTTGGCCGGGACAATCACCTCGTCGCCCGGCTGCATCTCTCCCATTTCGATGTAGGCCCGGAAGATGAGTGTCAGCGCGTCCAGACCGTTGCCGCACCCTACACAGTGGCGGGTGCCGATAAACTGGGCGTAGTCGGCCTCGAAGGCCTTGACCTGTTCGCCCTGCAGGTACCAGCCACTGTCTACGACCCGGTTTACCGCCTCATGTATCTCGTCGGCGTGGCTGGCCGTCACGGCCTGTAGGTTGAGATACTTGATCATAGCAGTTCGGGCAGTTGGTACAACTTGATTCCGTTGCTTCCCTTGATGAGGATATAGTGGTCTTGTGGCGTGCCTTCCTCCCGGAGAGCCTGCTTTACCTCCTCCACATCGTGGAATTTGCGGAAGGGGCTATCGGTCTTGGCAAACTCCTCGCCCACCAGCCAAGTATTGGTCAGTCCGGCCTCCTGGAGAAAGTCAACAATGTGCTGGTGCTCCTCGCCGCTTACGGCTCCCAGTTCGCGCATGTCGCCGAGGATGGCCATTTTGTGGCCTACCTTCATGTCGCGGAAATTCTTCAGGGCAGCCATCATGCTGGTAGGGTTGGCGTTGTAGGCGTCCACGATGAGGCGGTTGTGGGCCGTCACTTCCAGTTGGGAGCGGTTGTTGCTCGGGACATAGCTTTCCAGGGCGTCGTTGACCTCCTCCTCGCTGACGCCGAAGTAGAGCCCGATGGCAGCGGCGGCCAACATATTATATATATTGTAGCTTCCGATAAGATGGGAAGCCACCCGGTGGACAGGCCCGTCGGCGTGGCGCCACTCGAAGGTCAGTGTCGGGGCACACTCCACGACGTGGCCCGACACATACAGGTGGTCGTCGTCCTCGGCTCCGTATCTCACTAAGTCCAGGTCGTGGGCGATGGCTTTCAGGTGCTCATTGTCATTGTCGATGAACACTTTGCTGTCCTGGCGGCCGCGCAGGTAGTCATACAGCTCACCTTTAGTCCTGACAACTCCTTCAAACGAGCCGAAGCCCTGCAAGTGGGCACGTCCCACATTGGTGATGATGCCATACTGAGGCTCTACATACTCTACTAACTTCTTGATGTCGCCAGGATGGCTGGCTCCCATCTCCACCACGGCAATCTCATGCTCAGGGCGCAGGCGGAGCAGCGTCTTGGGCACTCCCACGTCATTGTTGAAGTTGCCCTCGGTGTGCATCACGTTATACTTGCGTTCTAACACGGCCGACACCAGCTCCTTGGTGGTCGTCTTGCCGTTGGTGCCGGTAATGCCGATGACAGGGATGTGAAACTGGCGGCGGTGCTGGCGAGCCAGTTCCTTAAAGGTGGTCAGACAGTCGTCTACCAGAATGCAGCGCGGGTCGGTGGCATATTCGGGTTCGTCCACCACGGCGTAAGCACATCCCTTGGCCAGGGCGGCCTCCGCAAACTTGTTACCGTCAAACGATTCGCCCTTGAGGGCGATGAAAATCGAGCCTTCTGGGCAGTTGCGGCTGTCGGTCGTCACTGTCGGGTGTTCGGTGTAGATGTTGTATAATTCTGATATGTTCATGTCTCAAAACTAAAATAAGGTTTTATTTGGGTGCAAAAGTAGTGATTTTCAACAGAAAGGCAAAACAAATCCTGTAAAAAGCCTTTCCTGCAAAGCGGAAAGAGTTTCGACCTGTACGGTTGGGCAATGTAGTGGGTGCGGTGTCTCACCGCACGATAAAATTGGGGATATCCATGGCTTTCTTTTAATTGATTTTTTATTACATCCGTTCTTTCCCCAAAAAATAAGTTGCCTGATTATGAAGAGAAAGTTGCCTGATTTCTGGGAGAAACTTGGCAGGTTT
>CALGHW010000329.1 GCA_937916075.1 uncultured Prevotella sp. | reverse complement strand
AAACTTGGCAACTTTCTCTTCGTAATCAGGCAACTTTCTCATTTCAGCCGTTTCAGGCGCTCTGAAAGAAGTCTTGGATGGATATGAAAAATGTTTATTTTTGCTTTGCGCTTCAACCTTACAGCTTGAAGAATGTTGAAAAAGAAAGGAACGTGGATTGAATTTTAATATTTCACATCGTGAAATGCTCATTTCAAGTGGGGAAAGGTAAAAAAAAGGCCGGAAGAGCTTGGTGAAGGTGAAAAATAGCCCCGTGCGGAATCTATGCATTCTTCATAGGATACAGATTCCTTCAAAAAAATGTAGCCAGTGGCTTCTTTGAACATTATAAAAAAGAGACGGCTGGTCTGTAAAAAGTAGGGCGCGAAATGCTAAATTACCAAAAAATGGCTTGTGGAGGTGTGTTTGAAAGAAAAAACGATTAACTTTGCACCTCGGATATTTATTGTTTAACATTAAAATACGACAGAAATGAAAAAGTTAAAAGCATTTATCGTGGTACTCTGCCTTGGCATTGTCATGGTAGGTTGTAACAACACTTCTAAAGGTGCGGCCATCGGTACTGGTGGCGGCGCATTGCTGGGCGCAATTGTAGGTAAGCTGGCAGGCAACACAGCCGTGGGTGCCGCTGTGGGCGCAGCCGTGGGTGCCGGTACAGGTGCCATCATCGGCAAGCACATGGACAAGGTAAAGGCTCAGGCCGCTGCCGTGGAGAACGCCAAGGTGCAGGAAGTGACTGACAAGAATGGCCTGCAGGCCGTGAAGGTGTCGTTTGACTCAGGTATCCTCTTCGCCACGGGTGGCTCTACCCTGAGCGCGTCGGCCAAGAACTCGCTGAGCAAATTTGCTTCCGTGCTGAAGAACAACACCGACTGCGACGTGGCCATCTACGGTCACACTGACAACCAGGGCTGGAAGAACTCTACTGCTGAGGAGAGCGCCAGCAAGAACCTGACACTGTCACAGCAGCGTGCCCAGGCTGTGTCGAGCTATCTGACCAGTCTCGGTGTGGGCTATGGCCAGCTCAAGACCGTAGAGGGCCAGGGTCAGACCAACCCCGTGGCAGACAACTCTCCCGCTGCCGGCCGTCAGGAGAACCGCCGTGTGGAGGTGTACATGTATGCCAGCCAGGACATGATCAACAAGGCTAACAACGGCCAGTTGCAGTAAATCCTGATTGTCGATAATCAATAAGAGAATATAATGCTTATTCTGAAGAAGATACGCATTGTGTTGAAATGGATGGTGGTAGCCTTTTTCGGCTCCACCATCCTTGCTGTTATAGCTTACCGGTTTGTGCCGGTATACTTCACGCCGCTGATGTTTATCCGGTTGGGCCAGCAGATGACCCGGGGGGAGGAGTTGCGGTTGCGCCACCGCTGGGTGCCGCTCGACGAGATTTCGCCCAGCCTGCCTGTGGCTGTCATGGCCAGCGAGGACCAGCGCTTCCTCATCCACCACGGATTTGACTACCAGGCCATCGAGAAGGCGGCCATGCACAACCTCCGCAATCGGGGAGGCAAGAAGGTGGGCGCGTCGACCATCTCGCAGCAGACGGCCAAAAACGTGTTTCTTTGGCCTGGACGCACCTGGGTGCGCAAGGGACTGGAGGCCTACTTCACTTTCCTGATAGAGCTGATGTGGAGCAAGCAGCGCATCATGGAGGTTTATCTCAACTCCATCGAGATGGGGCGTGGCGTCTATGGTGCTGATGCCGTGGCGGAGTGGAACTTCAAGTGCCGGGCCTACGAGCTGACCCGTGTGCAGTGTGCCCAGATAGCGGCCACGTTGCCCAATCCGCTCAAGTTTGACTCGGCCCATCCCAGCAGCTATATGCTCACACGCCGCGACCAGATTTTGCACGAGATGAAGTTTGTGCCGAAGTTTCCGCGTGAGGGTGAGGACGTGAAGAAAAAATAGGCTGAGGCATACTGAGTGTCTTGTGGCTACAACAACATCGGCCCGGAAGAGCTGGCATTAGTCGCTCTTCCGGGCCGATGTTGTTTGCTTGGCGGACCTGTCCGAAGGACTGTCTCTTTGTGTTACTGGCAGTCGTGCCCGCCGAGGAGCTCGCCGAGGAGCGTGCGGATGTAGTCGCGGTTCCAGTCGTCGGCGCGCAGTCGTCGGCTGTCGAAGGCCAGCAAGTCGAGGTCGATGCGGACAATGCCCCTGTGGCTCTCGTCGGGCTGGCGTCCCAACAGGCGTTCGGCCTCCTTCAGCGTCGTCTCCAGCGCGGGCAGGTCCAGGACGGTCTGCCCTGTGACCAGCTGGTTGAGAAAACGGTCGGATGCGATGCCGATGGGCATGGTCCATACCGCCCTGCTCTGGCGCATATTCAGGAGTGTGGCTCCCAGCAAGTGCCGGGCCTGCTCCATATTCTGCCGCTGGTCTGTATTGGAACCTAAGGCGATGATGACTTGATGGCGTGACATGATTCTGATTACTTTAATATAAGTAGGTGTGCAAAAGTAATGATAAAAGGGTTGAAATCATGATGAATCATTGAAAAAACGTTAACATAGTGGCTTTTCTTGCTGGTTTGTGATAGCG
>CALGHW010000328.1 GCA_937916075.1 uncultured Prevotella sp. | reverse complement strand
ACTATCACAAAAATCCATAGCAAATATGCTCAAGTTATTTTTTAAACATTACTTACAATTCTTATCGTTGCAAATTTTGTATTGTTTTCGATTTACACTACCTTTGCAACCACTATGCATATCATGTCATTCTTTAAGAAATGGTCATTACCGTGCTCGCTTGCCTTTGGTACGGTGGTGTACCTGCTGTTTGCCAATGTCCCCGTCCTCGAGCCCATTGGCACGGTGGCCGGGCCGTATGCGATACAACTGATGCCTGCCATCTTGTTCACCCTGCTCTATGTCACCTTCTGCAAGATTGAAATCAAGGAGATGAAGCCACAGCTGTGGCACTTCCTGCTCCAGGGCATACGCACCTCCCTGGCCGGCTTGATGGTTGTGTTGATATGCATGACCTCCAACGCCGACACCAAGCTGGTGCTGGAGGGTGTGTTCATCTGCGTCATCTGCCCCACGGCGGCGGCGGCACCCGTGGTGACCGAGAAGCTGGGTGGCAGCATCGGCTCGCTCACCACCTACACCATCATCGCCAACATCTTCACGATGGTCATCATCCCGCTTTTCTTCCCGATGGTGGAGAAGGAGGCCGACATCACCTTCCTCTCCGCCGCCTTGATGGTGCTCCGCAATGTCACCACCGTGCTGGTGGTGCCCCTGTTGCTGGCCCTCATCAGCCGGAAGGTGGTGCCCACATTCGTGGAAAAAGTGAAAAAGCGGAAGAACCTGGGGTTCTACCTCTGGTGCTTCAACCTCTCCATCGTCACGGGCGAGACCGTCAGAAACATTGTCCACTCGTCGGTATCGGGATGGATACTGGTTCTGCTGCTTACCCTGCCCCTGCTGGTCACCTTGCTCCAGTTTGGCATCGGCAAGGCCGTGGGACGGCCGTTCGGAGCCAGCATCAGCGCCGGACAGGCCCTCGGACAGAAAAACACGGTGGTGGGCATCTGGCTCACCCTGACCTTCCTCAATCCCTTGGCCGCTGTGGCTCCCGGGGCATACGTCATCTGGCAGAACTTGGTCAATGCCTGGCAATTATGGTATAAGGAAAAATACGGACAACTGAAGTTTTAATGCATCATGAATGACGCATTATGGATTAAAAGAGCTATCTTTGCACACAGATTCGAATCAAATATTAGCAATTACAAACTATGAACATTTGGAAAAGAAGCCTGCCCGACATCCTGGCAGTGCTGTTATTTGCGGTGTTGTCGTTTGCCTATTTCTTTCCGGCAGACACTGAAGGCCGCATCCTTTACCGAGAAGACCACGCGGCCGGACGCGGCGCCGGTCAGGAGATGAACGAGTACCAACAGCGAACAGGCGAACGAACCCGCTGGACCAACTCCTTGTTTTGCGGCATGCCGACCTACCAGATGGCACCGTCCTACAAGAGTGACGCCGTATTGAAAGATGTGTCTACCGTCTACCGGTTGGGCCTCCCCGGCGAGGTGGCTTACGTGTTCCTCTACCTGCTGGGCTTCTATATTCTGCTCCGCGCCTTCGACTTCCGCCAGTCACTGGCCGCGCTGGGCTCCATCATCTGGGCCTTCAGCAGCTACTTCTTCATCATCATCGCCGCCGGACACATCTGGAAGGTGATGGCGCTGGCTTATCTGCCGCCGATGATTGCCGGTATTGTGCTGGCCTACAGGGGAAAATACCTGTGGGGACTGCTGGTGCTGGCCTTGTTTACGGGGCTGGAGGTCAATGCCAACCACGTGCAGATGACTTACTACTACCTCTTTGTCATCTTCTTCATGGTCCTGGCTTACCTGGCCGACGCCGTCAAGCACAAGACATGGAAGAATTTCGCCAAGGCCTCTGCCACGTGTATCGTGGGCGCGGTCATCGGTATCTGCCTCAACCTGCCCAACCTGTATCACACTTGGGAGTACGGACAGGAATCCATGCGCGGCAAGAGTGAGCTGGTGAAAAAGGACGCTGTCAACCAAACCAACAGCGGACTGGAACGCGACTACATCACTCAATGGAGCTATGGCATCGACGAGACTTGGTCGCTGCTGATTCCTAACGTCAAGGGTGGCGCATCCGTGCCGCTGAGCCAGAACAAGACAGCCATGGAGCATGCCGACAACAACTATCTGCAGGTATACCAGCAGATAGGACAATACTGGGGAGAACAGCCCGGCACGAGCGGCCCGGTCTATGTGGGCGCCTTTGTGCTGATGCTCTTCATTCTGGGCCTGTTTATCGTGAAAGGCCCGATGAAGTGGGCCTTGCTGGCCGCCACAGTGCTCTCCATACTCCTGTCATGGGGACACAATTTCATGGGCTTCACCAACTTCTTCATCGACCACATGCCGATGTACGCCAAGTTCCGCACGGTGGCCTCTATCCTCGTGATAGCGGAGTTCACCATCCCGCTGCTGGCCATGCTCACCCTGAAGAAAATCATTGACGAGCCGGAGGTGCTGACAAAAAAAATCAAGTGCGTATACGCCAGCTTCGGCCTGACCGCTGGCTTCTGCCTGCTGTTTGCCGTGATGCCCGGCGTATTCTTCCCCGACTATGTGTCATCGTCGGAGATGAACGCCCTAAGCCAGATACCGAGCGAACAGCTCCAGCCGCTGCTGGCCAACCTGACAGAGATGCGCAAGGCGGTGTTCACGGCCGACTGCTGGCGCTCATTCTTCATCATCGTGATAGGCACGCTCTGCCTCTTGCTCTACAAGGCCAAGAAGCTGAACACCACCGTGCTGGTAGGCGCGCTGACGCTGCTCTGCCTGATTGACATGTGGCAGGTGAACAAGCGCTACCTCAACGACGAGATGTTTGTGGAGAAGAGCGTGCGCGACAACCACGTGGAGCCCACCGAGACCGAGAAGCAGATTCTGCGCGACAAGTCGCTGGACTACCGTGTGCTCAACCTCTCGACCAACACCTTCAACGAGAATGAGACCTCTTATTACCTGAAGAGCATCGGAGGTTATAACGCCGCCAAGCTGCGCCGCTACCAGGAACTGATCGAGGCCCACATCTCGCCCGAGATGCAGAAAATATTCCAGGCCGTGTCGACTGCCCAGGGCGACATGTCGAAGGTGAACGGTGACAGTATCTATCCGGTGCTCAATATGCTGAACGCCAAATACTTCATCTTGCCGCTCCAAAACGGGAAGAACGTTCCGCTCCAGAATCCTTACGCCTTCGGACCGGCATGGTTTGTGGACAAGGTGACCTATGTGGACAACGCCAACCAGGAACTGGACGGACTGGGACAGAAAGATCTGCGCCACGAGGCCGTGGCCGACAAGAAGTTCAGCGAGACCTTAGGACAAAGCCAGCCACAAGACGGCACCAGCACCGTGAACATCACGGCTTACGACGCCAACAAGCTGACCTATGACGTCAACTCGTCGAAGGGCGGCGTCATCGTCTTCTCCGAGATTTACTATCCGGGATGGACGGCCACCGTTGACGGACAGGACGTGCCCGTGGGCAGGGTCAACTATGTATTGCGCGCCATCAACGTGAAGCCCGGACACCACACCGTGGTACTCTCCTTCTTCCCCAAGACCGTGGACAACACGGAAACCGTGGCCTACATCGGCTACCTTATCCTCCTGCTGGTCATCCTGGCCATCGCCGCCATTGAATGGAAGAAGCAGAAGGGTGTGGAAAAACGGAAATAATCTCTTTCCGAAATCACAGACTAATAAGATACTAAAAGAAGAGCCGCACCATAACTCTGAAAAACAGAGTTATGGTGCGGCTCGTCTTTTGGGCTTTTATAAGATACTCAAGTTTCGGATTTAGATTTCACGCCGTTTGAGCATATGCCCTAAGTGCCGCCAGCC
>CALGHW010000327.1 GCA_937916075.1 uncultured Prevotella sp. | reverse complement strand
AATTATCGAGATTACCAACTTTTATACCAACTTTCTTATCCCGAACTCAGGTTTAGCATATAACAAAACTGAGAATGTTTTTTCAGAAGTCATAGCATACACTGTATTCATGCCTTGTAGTGCTCCCAGCAAATGAGCACCTCCACTTACATCATAATACCATTCTCCATCCAATACGTTAGGTAACAGTTAAAAAATAACTTGGTACAAAATGCTAAGCAGTATAGTAAATGTGAGGCAAAGGAAGAGTTAGAAACTCTATCCTTTCATCATGTATCACTTCTGGAAGTGATACAAAAATGTACCAAGTTATTTTTTTATCATTACTTAAGTAATGTTCAAAAATAATTTGAGCATATAAGACTAACTTATATTGACCTAAATTTGAGGATATTGATATGGGCATTTATGTTGTGTTGCGTAATTTAGGGTATTGTCGTATATAGTCACCTTACTTGATATGTTGTATACCCGGTTAGGGCCAACTCTGTTGGCGTATGGTTCCCAATCAGCGCCACTCGGGTTGACGCAGCGTCCGTCAGAATAGAAATGTGGTGACAAAAAGTGAACGTTATCCTTTTTTAACTTGCAAAAAGCCGATAGAATCAGCTATAATCTTTAAATTTGTGCAAATTTAAACCATTCTAACGAAAGGAAAGCGTATGAGGAATACAAGACATCTACTTTATTCATCCGTGCTGGCCTCCCTGTCACTCCTGGGAACTGCCCAAGCCTATGGCCAGTCTTACCTGGTCAGCGAGGGCTTTGAAGGACAGGTGTTCCCCCCTAAAGGCTGGAGCCAGATAGACAAGGACGGCGACGGACACTGCTGGCAGATAGCCACCAAGGGACAGGCCACGCTCAACGGCAACCAGACGGCCATCTCTTACACGGTGAACCCCGAAAACGTGTCGCCCTATGGCGCACAGGACAACTGGCTGGTGACCCCACAGATAGACGTGACCAACAATACGTTTAAGCTGGTTTTCAAGTGCTGCGCACAAGACGAGGACACGCCCGAGAAGCTGCAAGTGCTCGTGTCAACCACGGGTACCGCTCCAGAAGACTTCACCGATGTCATTTACGACGAGACCCTCGAAAACGGATATGACGGAGTGGAGCTGCAGTCGGTGAGCCGCTCGCTGGCCAACTATGCCGGACAGAAAATCTATATCGCCTTCCGTCATACCGGACAAAACACCTATGCCGTGGGCGTGGACGATGTCATCATCACCAACGAGAAAGGGCCGAAGGCCGTCAGTGGGCTGACCGTCAAGGCTGGATCCGAGGGCCGTCTCTCGGCCACGCTCGAATGGACCAATCCGGCCACAAACGGGGCCGGTGAGAACCTCACGGCCCTGGCTGTGGGCATCTACCGCGACTACCAGTTGGTGGCCACCCTGGCCGACGGCATGAAGCCCGGAGAGAAAGCTGTCTATGAGGACAGCGGCATGACCGTGGGCACGCATGTTTACTCCATAGCCGTCAGAACTACGGAGGGAGAGTCGAGAGCCGTGTCGAAGAGCGTGTATGTGGGCGAGGACGTGCCTGCGGCTGTCACGGCCATTACCGTGAAGAAGGCACGCGGCAAGAACATCGTGAGCTGGACGGCTCCGGCTGCGGGCGCCAACAAGGGCTATCTCAATCCGGCCAACATCACCTACGACGTGAAGCGCAACACACCGACTGATACCGTGCTGGTGGCTACCGGCCTGACCGCCCTGTCGCTGACCGACACACCGCCCGACGGCGTGCTCACGTCATACACCGTGATACCAGTCAATGCGGCCGGCAAGGGCGTCGCCCTCCAGTCGGGCGCCACCGTGGCCTACGGCGCGCCGCTGAAGGACTTCGACGCCACCCCAGGCGCCACCTGTGAATATGCCAATCCGAAGCTGCCCTTCGACGTCAGTACCAAGGCCGTGGTGTCCGAGTTTGTCTATCTGCCCGAAGAGCTCCGCTATGCCCACGGCACCGTTGAGGCCGTCGTGCTGCGCAACTCCTTCAAAAACCACTCGCTCATCAAGCCCGTCAGAATATGGCTCGGTGAGACCGACAAGCCCGACTTGAGTAGTGGCTGGATCAAGACCGACGACCTGAAACTGGCGTATGAGGGCAACCTGCAGATGCCAGAAGGCGACAACGACCTGCCCATCCCGTTGGACATCCCCTATGACTATCAGGGCGGCAACCTCGTGATGCTGGCCGAGATGAAGGGTACCCAGGGACAAGGTTCCTATTTCGACCGCTTCTATGTACAGCAGATGGCCGACGGCAGCAAGCGCTCGCTGACAGCCACCTCTTATGACAATGACTTCAACGTCGCGCAAGCCACCGCCACCGCCGGTGATGTGTGTGCGGCACTGCCCGCCACCCGGTTCGTCCTCAAGGCACAGGGCGTGGCTGGCGTGTCGGGCACGGTGACCGACCGGGCCTCCGGCAGTCCTGTGGCTGGCGCCACTGTCACGGTGACCGACCTGGGCTATACCACCCTGACCGATGCCGACGGCACCTATAGCTTCGATGCCGTGAAGAGCGGTGACCACCCCCTGACCGTCAGCGCACGAGGGTATAATACCCTCACCACCACCCTCATCGTGGGCGCGGAGGGCAACCAAACCAACAACCTGCAGCTGGAGGCCAAACAGTCTGTCGCTGTACAGGGCAAGGTGCTTCTGGATGACATGACCCAGTCCGTGGCCGGCATCACCGTCACGGCCCAAGGCTACTCGGACACCGAGACCGTCACGGCCCAGGACGGAACATTCGCCCTCACGCTCTATGCCGGTGAGGACTATCAGCTTACCTGTTCTTATCCGCTCTATGACGACTCCCTCGTGAGCGTCAACGCCACGGCCGCCCGCACCCTCGCCGATATCCGTCTCCGGCGCAGTCCGATAGCCCCCTTCGGCGTGCAGGCGCAGCCCTCTGGTGACGGTCGTTCTACAGTCATCACCTGGCAGGCCCCCGATGCCCGTACGGGCAAAATCCAGTGGACCCGCTGGAACACCTCCGGCACAACCGACGGATACAGTGGTGACTACAGCGTCAACGACTTCTATGTGGCGCATGCCTTCACCGCCCAGGACACTCAAGATTCCTGCATGGTGGGACAGAGCTTCACCCAGTTGCGGGCCAATCTGAAAGGCTCCAAGTCTGTCTTCACAGCCATGATATGGGCCGGTGACAAGAACAGTCACACCCTCTTGGCCTCCAAGGAAGTCAAGGGCGTCACCGATGAAGGAGGATGGGTGACGGTAGACTTCAGCGACACCCCGGTGGAGATACGCCAGGGTGTGGACTATCTGGTGGGCATCCACTGCCAGATGGCCGACAACAACAGTGTGGGCCATGGCCCGTCGGGCTCCAAGGTCACCGGGAAGAACTGTCTGAAGTGGAGCGACTCCGAATACCTCTACGACGGCTATTATGGATGGAACATCTCAGCCTTGTGTGGCATCCCCGGCAGCCGGGGCCTCTATGGCAAGCCTGAGGCAGCCGTCCCAGCCTGTACTTACCAGGTGTACCGCGCGTCGGCCACCCAGGCAGACTCATCTGCCGTGCTGGTCAAGGAGGGGCTGAAGGCCACCGAACTGACCGTCACCGACAATACTTGGGAGCATGCCGAGTCGGGCAAGTATCTTTATCTCGTGAAGGCCGTCTATGGCGACCGCGCCTCTGTGGAGGCCCAGAGTGACACGATAGCCCGCCTGGTCAACACCGATGCCGGCATCGACTCCATCCTCTCGCCCGTCAAGTCTAAGGATATGCAGGGCGAGGTGGATGTCAAGGTGCGGATACGCAACTATGGCGAGCATCCGCTGACCTCGGTCCCCGTCCGCGTGAAGATTGGCGACGAGGAGCTGACCGCCACCTATGAGGGCAACATCGCCAAGGGCGGCACGGCCGATGTGGCCGTTGGCTCCGTCACGCTGAGTCCATCCACCTATTACACGCTCACGGCCTGTACCCGGCTGGAGGGCGACGAGACCGCGGGCAACGACTCCATGACGGTCAGCCTGCCCAATTATCCCGATGTCCATCTGCGGGCGTTCCGCTGGGACGCGTATGGCGACGCCGGACTGATGAGCATCCACACCAACATTCCCGAGCAGGCCACCTTTGTCAAGGAGATAACACCCGGCGAGAGCTTGCTCAATGCCGGAGAGTATTACGGTGGACGCTACTATGGATATACCTCCACTTGGTATTCAGACCCGAGAGCGTTTGTGGTGCTCGACACCATCACCTGGACCCCCGTGAAGTCCGTGTCGACCACCGACTATGTGCTCGATATGGCTTACGATTACAAGACGGCCACCATGTATGGCTTGGCCATCAAGAACAACCAAAACACCCTGGTAACCATCGACCTTGCCACAGGCGCCACCACCAGCGTGGCCCCCGTGACAACCAGCCTCTTCACTCTGGCCTGTTCGCTCGACGGACAGCTCTATGGCGTGTCAGACAAGGGCGACCTCTGCACCGTAGACAAGGCTACGGCCGAAACCGCCGTGGTGGGAGCGACAGGTGAGACCGACGTGCGCTATGTGCAGTCGATGGCTTTCGACCATCAGTCGGGCCGTCTCTTCTGGGCGCAGACCGGCGCAGGCAAGTCGGGAGTGCTCTATGAGATTGACCCGCATACCGGCAAGGCCATGAAGATGGGTACCACGCTGTTTGCCGGCTATCCGTCGGAGTTGGTGGGTCTCTATGTGCCTTATACTGATGCGGCTGCCGCTATTGCCGCCTTGCCGTCGGGCGCGGCTTCTGGTGTCCGTGCCTTTGTCAATGCAGCGGGCCATGTGGACATGACCCTGCCGCTGGCCGAAGGTGAGACGGCTCGTGTGAGTGTGGTCAGCCTGTCGGGCACCGTCGTTGTCAAGACCATTGTCAGCGAGTCGCACACGGTGGTTCCCGCTACCTTGCAGCCGGGTGTCTATATCATCCATGTTACCACCTCGGCCGGAACGACCGCCAATATCAAGGTGAGAAGGTAAGTAGGTGTTCAAAATTAATTTCCCTTCTAAAAGGAGGATATGCCCCGAAGTGACAGTCACAGCCGGGCACGTCCTCCTTTTTGTTCTAAAAAATGAGATGACGCTTTCATTTTACAAAAATAATTAGTACTTTTGTTGCGATTTAAAAAGAAACCAACGAAAAACAATGCGCATAGTAATCAAAGTGGGCAGCAATGTGCTGACCCGTGACAACGGCAAACTCGACGTTACCCGGATGTCGGCCTTGGTGGACCAGGTGGCTTGGCTCCGTGAGCGCGGCATCGAGGTGATACTGGTGTCGAGTGGAGCCGTGGCCAGCGGACGGGGCGAACTGAAGACCAACCATAAGTTGGACAGTGTGGCCCAGCGTCAGCTCTTCTCTGCCTTAGGGCAGGCCAAGCTCATCAATCTTTATTACGACCTGTTTCGAGAGTATCATATCCCCGTGGGCCAGGTGCTCACCATGAAAGAGAGTTTTGCCACCCGCCGTGAATACCTTAACCAGCGGTCTTGCATGGAGGTGATGCGCGACAATGGGGTCATTCCCATTGTCAACGAGAACGACACGGTGAGCGTCACCGAGCTCATGTTTACCGACAACGACGAACTGTCCGGGCTGATAGCCTCGATGATGGATGCCGACGCCCTGATTATCCTCAGCAACATCGACGGCATCTACAATGGCTCGCCCAAGGACCCGCAGTCGGAAATCATT
>CALGHW010000326.1 GCA_937916075.1 uncultured Prevotella sp. | reverse complement strand
GTAAGCGTCCGATATATTATCCAACAACAAAACAAGAAAGGGAATAGCGATGGACACGAACGACACTATCTCCGCCCGTTGCGCCCTCCGCTCGGTGCGACGTTTCTGTCGGTCGTCTTCAATCATAGTTAGCAAAATATATCAAAATCCCATAACAATGCGCACACCATCCAAGCGTCCGACAAAGCCGGGCAATGGTGATAGTGATGGCAGTGGCTGTGGCTGCTGGATACACATTCCCACGTCGATGATGCAAAGCGACTGGTATCAGGATTCGCGCATGGTGCATCTGTTCCTCCACCTGCTGCTCATCGCAGAGAAAGAGGACACAGAGGTGGGAGGCATGGCCATCAAAAGGGGGCAGGTTTTTGCCAACAAAAAAGCGTTAGGGGAAGCTGTGGGAATACCATGGCCAAGTCCATGCCGAGTGCTTCAACGTCTTGCCGCTTACAAATTGATAGAAATACAAGACGTGAACACCTACGTGAACAGGCACATGAACACCAAGACGACGCTTATAACTATCTATGATTATGATAGTTATGTGTCCTCTAAAAATAAGGGTGAACACCTAAGTGAACACCTAAGTGAACACCTAAACGCCGATTTTGCGGAAAAACAGTCCGAAACATCTTACACTAAAGATATCAAAATAGGAAATAGGAAATGTAAAGAATATCAAGGTACAATCTGTCTGCCTACTTGTAATAGCTTGGATAATAACTCATTCACTCAATCCATCCCACGTGTGCGAGAATTTTCGGAAAATTTTACAGAAACCGAAGAAGCACGGCGAAAGGCCAATGTGGTGGTGGTGAAGAACGAGGAGTTTCGGAAAGCCGTTGCCAGCGACAGACACTTCCTCAAGTATGCAGCGCGAACACTTCGCTCGGATGACGAGAGCATCAACACGCTGCTGGAGCTCTTCGCACGGGAGGTGAACGAGAAAATGACACCGCACAATGATGCGTCGCACTACCGCCAGCACTTTTTCGACTGGGCGCGCATCCACATTTCGATGAACAACAAAAAGGAAAACCGACATGAACGACAGAGACAAGACCCGCACATCGTCGCCATCAACCGGGAGCGGGCGAAGTACGGACTTCCACCGCTGGAGTGAGTTCCGGGCGAAGTTTCCGGAGCAGAACGACGTGGCGAACTGGTTTCAGCCCGGCAACTGGGAGCTTTTTGTCGGTCCGATTGACGGGCGGGTGGCCGTCCGTCCATGCCCTACCCTCCAAGACCTTGCCGAGCTGTACTGCGACAAAGACCTGCCCCGCTCCATCGTGCGGAATCAGCTCCACTCGCTGGCCATCCTCTCGTCATCGTCGTTCAGTGTCAGCTCGCAGGCCATCGACTTGGCCGTGGGTCAGTTTGTGGGACGGTATGCGAAGCAGTGCACGCTGTATCAGCTGATGACCTACTTCGCCAACTACCCCGAATACAAGCGCACGCTCGCCACCTTCGACCTTCAGGACGTGGTCCTGTCGTTCCAGCGTTTTCAGCAGAAGTGGACAGAGGCCGCCGACCAAGTGGCCGCGCCCGCCAAGACTTCAGTTGACCCACACGGCGGCATCGTGGGGCTTGCGAGATACATCCGCAGGGAGACCTCCCGCCATCCGCTGGGTGTGCACGGCTTCTGCCGGGACTCGCATCTGGTGAGCCGCGTGGACGACGACCCCGACTCCCGCACTGAGCTGGAGCAAGAGGAACGTGACCGCCAAGAGGCGGAGGCTGCTGGCAGGGTGTACCAAGGCGGGGTGCGCATCGGACTGAGCGAGTGTCTGACCCCCTCCGACATCCGCGCCGTCATGGCAGCACCCTCGGACAGGGAGGCAGGAAAGCACCTTGCCGAGGCCGTCAGACACCATTTTGAGCGGGCGAAGAACAGGAAACGGCTGCAAACGCCCCTCTAAGCAACGAAATCAATGATTACCCTACAACTATCCACAACGATAAATAAAATGCAGCAGCGGCCGTTTATGACGGCTCTACGACGATTTTAAGCAACCCTTTGATATGGCGAAAGACAAAAAAGGCAGAATACAACGCCCGGAATACATCCGCTGGAAGCTCGACAACCTGAAGAAGCTGTACGAGCAGCGCAACCCGCTCGAGACCCATGCCCGTTTCTGGGAGCGGATGAGGAAGAAGTACGAGGCGAAGGGCGGGCGCGCCTACTTCGACTTTTGAAAAAGACGAACACTCAAATATCAGACTACAACATGGAAATCAGTTTCACTAAAATCAGCATTCAGAACTTCCGCGGCATCGTCGCCCTCGACCTCCAGCTGCAGGGCAGCGTGGTGAGAATAAGCGGGGCTAACGGGTCGGGCAAGACCACCGTGGCGGATGCCATCCTGTGGACGTTGTTCGGCAAGGACTCGCTGCAGCGCACCACCTTCCCCATCGACCCGATGGACGACGGGGGAAGAGTCATCCACCACCTCGAGACCGCCGTCACGCTGTCCATTCTCATCGACGGTCAGGGCACGACGCTCCGGCGCAAGCGTGAGGAGCGATGGGTGCAGCGGGCAGGGAACGCCGCAGAGGTGCTCGACGGTCACAGAACGACCTGCTACATCGACGGCCACCCCGTGCCATTGAAGGAATACGCCGACCGTGTGGCGGGCATCTGCGAGGAGAAACTGTTCAGGGCAGTGACCGACCCGCTGTACTTCCCCACCCTGCCGCAGGATATGCAGTATGCCGTGCTCTGCGACATCGTGGGCACTCGCTCCCTGACAGAGATTGCCGCCCCGAATCCCCGCGCCCTTGCCGTGGCCGACCACCTCGAGGGACGCACCATTGACCAGTTCTTGCAGGGCGTGCGCTACGACCTGCAGCGCGCGAAGAACGAGCGGGAGCTGATACCGCCACGCATCGCAGAGGTGCAGGGATTCATCCACCAGACCGACGATGCCCATGCGAAGTACGGCGAGGCGAAGCGGCGCATCACAGAGATTACGTCAGAGCTTGACGGAATCAACGGGCAGATGGACTCAGTGGCAGCGGCATTCAGGGCAGAGAACGCCCAGTATGAGGCCGCCCGCAAGGACTATGAACGGCTGCTCAAGGAGCGGGACGGAATAGAGCGGGATATCTTGACGACCAACAGGGAGGCAGAACGAGTGGCGCGCGAGAGGCTTCTTTCCGCCAAGAACGCCGTCCAAGAGCTGATGTTAGAAAAGGCGAGCTGCTCATGCCGGATTGAGGAAGCCATCCGCATCTGTGAGCAGATAGACGAAGAAGTGAGCGACTTTCGCAAGCGATGGCAGGAAACCGAGGCCATGCGATTTGCATGGGATGATGATACGGAAGCCATTTGCCCGACCTGCGGGCAGCATCTTCCACCCATGCAGGGCGAGGAAGCCAGACGGAAGGCCGAGGAGCGGTTCAACGCACGAAAGGCAGCCAAGCAGGATGCCCTCGACAAAGAGGCGGAACGGATAGCCGCCTCGAAGGAAACAGCCAAGAAGCGGCGTGAGGCAGCGGAACGAAGGTTAGCGGAACTCGACGGACAGCTCATCCCAGCTGCAGAGAAAGAACTGGGGGAAGCGGAAGCAGCCACCGTCACATATCTCGAAGCGAAGGACAACGCCCGATGGCAGGAGCTGAACGAACAGATAACCAAGGCTACCAGCGGCCAGCACGCCGCCAGTGAGCCGCCCACCCTGAAGGAACTGAGGGAGAAGCGCAGGACGCTCGAGGCAGAACTGGCAGAGGCACGGCGGATTGTCGGCATCGAGGAACAGCGGGCGGCCTACGAGAAACGGCTCGATGAGTTGAACAAGCAGCGGGCGCAGCTCTCGCAGTTTGTGGCAGAGCGGCAGGCCGATGCGGAGGCCGCCGATGAGCTTCGCAGGATGGAAGCCGCCGACCTTGAGCAACGGGTCAACGCCCTGTTCCGCACGGTGCGGTTCAGATTCAGCCGGGAGCAAATCAACGGCAAGGAGGTGAGACATACCGAACTGACCGTGAACGGCGTGCCCTACTCCGGCCTGTCCCATGCCGAAAGAATCAACGCAGGGCTTGAGCTGGTGGACGCACTGTCCCTAAGCCGTGGCGTGACCGCGCCGGTCATCATCGACAATGCCGAGGCCATCAACACCATCACTCCGACCCGTGGCCAGCAGATACGGCTGGCGGTGTCCACGTCGAAGAAACTTCGGGTGGATAATGCGGGCGCACCGACCGAGCAGAGTTTGTTTAATTAAATATAAAATACTTACAGAATGGAAGAAAAGACAAATACGGCAAAACCGACGACGGCCGTAGCGAAAACGCAGGAATCAGTGGCCGACATGGTGCTCCAGCGCGTCACCACGATGGAGAATGGCGGGGAACTTACCCTGCCAGAAGGCTATCACGTGGGCAACGCCCTGAAGTCAGCATGGCTGTACCTCCAGAGCGTGAGGGATAAGGCGGGGCGACCCGTCACAGAGAGTTGTACCAAGAGCAGTATCGCTAACTGCCTGCTGGAGATGGTGATACGGGGCGAGCACCCCATGCGCCACTGCTACTTCATTCCGACTGGCAACCAGCTGTCCTTCTTTGAGAAATACACGGGGAAGCTTATGCGGGCGAAGCGTGATACTGAGATAGCCGACGTATCGGCGCAGGTGGTATACAAGGGCGACGAGTTCACCTATACCGTCGATGAAAACGGTCGCTATCAGCTGGTGTCGCACAAGACGAGCATCCAGAACATGACCCCGGCAAATATCGTGGCGGCCTATGCCGTAGTAGTGAACAGGGACGGGACACGCCACCTCGAGGTGATGACCATCGACATGATACGCGCCGCATGGGGACAGGGCGCAGCTAAGGGCAACAGCATGGCGCACCGTGGCTTCACAGACCAGATGGCCAAGAAGTCGGTCATCGCCCGTGCGTGCAAGGTGGCATTGGAGTCTACCTCCGACGGCTATTCCGCCCCGTCTGATGAGCGTGAGGACTACATGGCAGAGCCGCACAAGGAGATAGAGCGGGAGCAGGCCAACGTGTCCATCGCAGCGGCAGCCCCCACAGAGACCGACCCCTACGAGCTGGCGGCAGACGATGCGGAAAGCGAGGTGGATGTCAAGGTGGAAGGAAAGGAGGATGACAGCGCAAGGAAGTGCCCCGTTTGATTCCGCCTAAATAATAAATTTAACAAAATAACGCAAAGCCATGATTCTAAACGTATTCGGTAGCTCATCGTCAGGAAACTGCTACATCCTGCACAACTCGGAGGAAGCCGTCATCATCGAGGCGGGCGTGCGCCCATCAACGGCCATGTACCGCTGCTTTGAAAACGACTTCACCCGGATTGCGGGGCTGTTCGTCTCCCACCATCACGCCGACCATGCGGGCTTTGCCAGAATGTGGTCGGAGGCGGGCGTGCCAGTGTATACCATCGAGGATGTGGCACGCCGCACCTCCATCCATGACCCGTCGCTGCATATCATCAAGGAAGGGCGGTGGGTTGCGGCGGGACGCTTCCGCGTCTTGCCGTTTCCGCTCATCCACTACGACCCCGACGGCACGCCGTGTCCTATCGTGGGGTTTCTCATCGACCACCCGGAAACGGGGCGCATACTGTTCGCCACCGACACGGAGGCGTTGGCACGTAAGGAATACACGGAAGACGGAACGCGCTATGTGCCATATCGTTTTACGGGCATCGTTCATTGGATGCTCGAAGCAAACTATGACGACTACATCCTGCACCTTTCCGACA
>CALGHW010000325.1 GCA_937916075.1 uncultured Prevotella sp. | reverse complement strand
AAGAAAAATGTCATTTAATAAAATCGCCAATTTCTCACTCTCTTTCAAATTTCTTATCGCTTCTCTAATATTTCCTGTTTCATAAATAGCACCTCCTTTGATTGCATACGAGAGTGCTAATTTGCTTTTGTCATTTTTTTTCTTGTAATAAGATATGCTTTTATCTATACCTGAGTAAGGAGTGTATTTCATATATTTGACAAATCTTCCCCAAGTTAATAACATACAATAATAAGCACTATCTTGTCTAGATTTCAACATAGACATATTTATTTGTTCTATAAGTCTGTATGCAGAATCAGAATGTTCTTGATGTAATAATGTATCTATCTTTTCTAAATTCGGATAGATTTTACTTTGCTCTTGACAACTCAAGAGAGTCGTTAGAAAGAGGATAAATCCCCAAAAGGACCAATGTTTCATTTTTCGTATTATTTATTAGTTTAGTTTTGTAAAGTTAATAAGAATTTCTGAAAAGTAATGAGAAAAACATAGAAAAGTTAATAAATGGCTGTTGGTATATTGATAAAAACAAAAGTAATTTGTTGCAAATTGAACAATTTTTCTCTTACTTTACTTTATTAATATATAGGATTTAATGCAACGGACAGTTTATTAGCATTTTGCTGAAACATTATTTATGATTACTTTTGTCTTCGAAAAAATTAATTAAAAACATAAATCATAGTGAAAAGAACAATTATTTTTGCCTGTACAATAATGATGTGTATGGCAATAAGCGCACAAGTCTGTCCCCACTCGGAAAGTGTTAACAAAGGGAACCAACATACAGTTTCCAACACCTATGTCTCTGGCGTTTATGATGAGACGACAGGAAGTCTTGATATGACCTTTAAACGGGATACTGACAAGTTGGATATTATCATCTACAAGGATGGCAAAATCTGCAAGTATGAAACGATTGAAAATGTCATGAAAAACGAAGCTCAAATCTATCAACTTTCTGAGCATGGTTCAGGGGTGTATACAGTCTGTACCGCAACCAATAGAGTGATACGAATAGCAGGGGTTATTGTTGTGGAAGAGTGAATGTATAAAGATAATATTACGACCTAATGAAACTAAGCAAATATAATTTTATCCTTGAAAAGGAGGATAATTTACTGTTGTATAATTGTCGGTCGGAGAAGATGACCTTACTTCAGCCAGAACTCTATGTCTTGCTTCTTCAAGAAGATATAGAGGGAGTACGTATCAAGCATCCTACATTTTATGACTATCTCGTCACAGGCTCTGTTCTTAATGGATTTGCCTGTTATCTAAGTACGTCTCTGAAATTTTAAAGAAGTCTATAATGAAGGACAAAAATTTCTTTTGAGTATAGACTTCTTTAATTTCTTAGACTTAAAGAGTAAAAAAACAAAATAAATGGTTATTTTTGTACCATACAAAACGAAAAAAGAATCAATTATGAAACTACAACCTCTATTCTTTACCCTTCTGCTATCCATTTCCTCTCAAGCACAAAGTGTATATATCCGAGGCACTGTAGGAGACTTCTTTACCGGAGAGGAACTTGACAGTGTGTTGATGGAAGTGATGCGTCCTGACAGCACGGTGGCTTATAGGTTTCAATCGAAATCGCATGGAATGTGGAATTTTTATGAAGGGACAGATGTCCTTCCTGGTGACTACATCCTCAAGTTCACCCGCAAAGATTACGAACCGTTGTATATCAGGAAGAGGTTGGTGTATCAGAAATACCGCAAGACCTTTGAGGAATTGGGTAAAATCTATTTAAAAAAAATCTATTCACGGACTGTCCATTTGGGTGAGGTCGTCATTAAGCCAACACAAGTTAAGATGATACACCACGGAGACACCATCATCTATAATGCCGACGCCTTTAACCTGCCCGAAGGCTCTATGCTTGACCAGCTGGTAAGGGTGCTTCCGGGTACCACTATCGACCGTGACGGCCAGATATTCGTGAACGGCAAGAAAATCAGCAGTTTGATGCTGAATGGCAACGATTTCTTCCGGGGCAATCCCAAGATGGCCCTGGACAACCTGCCGGCCTATACTATCAAAAATATCAAGGTGTATGAGCGACAGTCGGACCGTGACATGGCCTTGGGCATGGACAAGACAGGACGTGAACTGCCCACGGTGATGGACGTAAACCTCAAGAAGCAATACAGCATAGGCTGGATGGGCAGTGTGGAAGGGGGGTATGGCACCGACGACCACTATATGGGACGCTTGTTCTTGATGCGTTTCAGCAAGCAGTCACGGATAGCCCTCTTTGCTGACCTCAACGACCTGGGGGATGACTACAGCTATGTCAACTCTGGACGGTGGAACGAAAACCGTCTGAGCGACGGCCTCCACCGATCGGTCAAGGGAGGAGTGGATATAGACGTGAATGACAAATACAAACGCTATTCTGTCAACGGCAATGTGACCGCCACCCATCACAAGTCAACCCAGGAGGAATACACCTCGTCTATCGAGTTCTACCCTACAGGAGACATTTTCCAAAAGAAAGCCTATCACCAGACGGCTCGTCAGACGGATGTGAACAGTTATGCCAAGTTGCAACTGACCCCCAAGACGGGTATCTTTATCCAAGTGTCACCCTATGCCAACTATCACCATTATGACAATCAGTCGGGTCTGCTCAGCGCCGACCTCAATATGATGTTGGAAGAAAAGTATCGAGGCGAACTGCTCGACAGCGTGTTCTCCCCGATGGCTCAATCAGGGTTATATCGGCGATACGTTACCTCCACGCTCCGGAACAATGCGCTGAGTAAAGGGCACAGTTGGAACACAGGCACAGGTTTCGAACTGTCCTATCGCCCCAAGAACACCCAGGACAGGCTCACCGTCAACGGAGATGCCTATTATGGCAGTTCTCTGAACCGGAGTCTTGACGACTACGACAACACCGTAAACAACACCTTACAACACCGCTACAAATACAGTGAGAACCCGACCGACCGTTATCGTTATCATTTGGGAGCAAGCTACAGTTATGTGCTGCGGGGATTCTTGGGCGGTGGCTTAACAGGCATCAACCTCTCTTATGACTATACCCAGGATTATACCGGCAGTCACCGGCCATTCTACGACCTGGAAGCCACTGAATGGGACGGTAAGGACATTGACCTTCTGCCGTCGGTTTCCGATGGGGCGACACAGTATCTCAACCTTGTCAACAGCTATCACTCCAACCGCTTAGACCGCCAGCAACGCACAGTCCTCTCCTTTGACCATTCGCGGAACTGGCTGCAAGTGGAATTTGGGCTGCCGCTATTCTTTGCCAACAACCGGTTGGGCTATCAACGAGGAACTGTCGACACGGTTGCCGTGCGCCATAAACTGTATGTGGAGCCTTACGCCACCTTGAAAGCTAAAAGGAAGAAGGATAGAAAAGAAAGGGGATTGGAGCTGAAATACAACCTGCAATACCGTCAGCCAGACCTCTTGCAGACACTTGATTACCGTGACGATGCCACACCGCTGATTGTGCGTATGGGCAATGCCAACCTCCAGGCCTCCACCATTCACAACCTGTACACTCGGCTGTACATGGACAATTATGAGAAACTGAAGTTCGCCAGCCTATCCCTCTATGCCCAAAAGAGAGACAATGCCCTCTGCCAGGCAATGACCTATGATGCAGGGACAGGCGTGCGCACCTACCGTCCACAAACTATCAACGGCAATTGGCAGGCAGGCATGACCTTCGACTACCAGTTTCCGCAAGCCAAAATGAAGGGAAAACTTACCAGTCGCACCTCGGTCAACTATTATCACAATGTAGACCTGTCAGGACAAGATGCCACGGGCAATAGCTTCCGCAATACGGTACGCAACACCAGTGTCAGCGAGAAGATAGACTATATGTTCTATAAAGGCAATTACTTGCCAGTATATAATATAAACGCCACGGCACAGTATATGCATTCAGAAAGTCCCATCAGCCGCACCATGAATCTGTTTGACATCAAGGTAGAGCTTCGTGCCCGTGTGCCGCTGCCCTGGAAGATGGAAGCCGAGAGCCGCTTGAACACCTATATCCATTGCGGTTACCAAGACCATAATTTCAATACTACAGACTTTATATGGTCAGCCTATATCAAGAAGTCGCTGCTGAAAAACCGGCTCTACGTCAAGCTGGAAGTGTTTGATATCCTCAATCAGTCCAATAGCGTGCAGTACACGCTCAACACCCAGATGCAGACCGAGGTATACCGTAACTCTCTCCGCCGCTATGCCATGCTCAGCATGGCTTACAACTTGACCAAACATCCTAAAAAGAAATGATATGAGGCATGCCGTATTGATGATTGCACATGGCAATCTGGACCATATCTTGCATGAGACGGGGAAATATGATGAAGACTTCTCCTTCTTCATCCATTGGGACAAGCGAAATCCTTTGACAGAAACGCAGAGAGAAAAATTGCGGACGGAGGACAAAATTGTGTATGTCGGAGAAGAGTATCTTGTTAATTGGGGTGGCTATGGCATTGTCAGGGCCACACTGTTGCTATGCAAGAAAGCTTTGGAGGCAGGTCCGTTTGATTATTACCACCTTATTAGCGGTACAGATATCTTAGTCAGGAATATGCATGATTTCAAAATGTTCTTCCATGAAAACAATGGAAAGAACTTTCTGCAGCATTTCATCATCCCTAAAACATCAAATAAACTGGACAAGATGAAGTATTTCCATCATGTGGAAAAATATGATATACACGCCAGTCAAAAAGACAATGAGGCTTATGAAAAAGAAATAGAACAACAAAAGAAAGAAGGTGCGGAGCGTACCTTGCCCGACTGTGACATCTACTGGGGATCGGCCTGGTGGAGCCTTCAGCATGGCTGTGTCAAATATTTGGTGTCACAGGAAGACTTTATTGAACAATACTTTCTTGATACCCTTATTGCTGACGAGCATTTTGCCCAAACTGTCATCATGAACAGTATTTGGAAAGACGCTGTAGTCAATGACAATTTACGGTATATCTCCTGGAATTACAGAAATGGAAACAGACCGGCTGTCCTTGACAGAAACGACCTGAATCTTATCATGGCTCATCAAGTCTTTTTCGCAAGGAAGATAAATCTTAAGGTTTCACAGGAATTAATAGATGCCCTGGACACGATATTATTCCAATCTTACAAAAATGTGAATACCTTTGACATCGATATTCTGTCTATCATCCAGTCTGTCCTAAAAGAATCGAAAGAAAAACGATTGGGACTCCTGTATGGTATTGGGGGAGCCTTGGTGTTTTTCAGTCAATGTTTGAACAAGGGTATTGCCAAAGAACTTGTCACAACAGAGGTCATTGATGATTTGCGGCAAAGGGTCATAAAAGAATTTACGGCGATAGACGATACCTCTTATTCTTCAGGCAGGTTGGGACTTTTGACTGCCTTTGAGTACAGTACAAATTTGGTTCCTAAAGACTTTTCCGGAAGTGAGATGTCTGCCCAGATGGAAGAAATGAAATCTTCCATTGTCAATCAGTTGTTGAATGAAACAACAGAAAAAGGACAAAAAGAGATGGCTGAATATTATAAATTTTTCAAGACCTTACACGAAGGAAGCAGACTGAATGTGGTATCTCGCATAGCATGGAATTCCCTCCAAGACCTTCCCTTATCCGATATGAAGGATGAACTTACTGTCAGCATCCACAATATTGGATTGAAAGGACTGTCTGGGCTCGGTTTATGGAAGCTGTCACAAGAAT
>CALGHW010000324.1 GCA_937916075.1 uncultured Prevotella sp. | reverse complement strand
AAGCCCTCATCAGGGCTTCCGCTCCTGTAATCATTGTCGCTTGATGTGAATTTAAATGTTTTTCTATTCTATGATTCTCACGCCTCCCTTGTCGGCCGAGCTGACGCTCTGGGCGTATGCCCTCAAAGCCTTCGACACGACACGGTTTCGCTTGAGAGGCTGCTGTGGCCGTGCGGCCAGTTCCTCATCGCTCAGCCGCACGTTGATAGAGCGGTTGGGGATATCTATCTCAATGATGTCGCCATCCTTGATTTTTCCGATGTTGCCACCGGCAGCGGCTTCAGGCGAGATATGGCCAATGCTCAAGCCACTGGTGCCTCCCGAGAAGCGTCCGTCGGTAATCAGCGCACACTCTTTGCCGAGGTGCATGCTCTTGATATAAGACGTGGGATAGAGCATTTCCTGCATACCTGGTCCGCCCTTCGGTCCCTCATGGGTGATGACGACACAGTCGCCGCTCTTGATTTTTCCGCCCAGAATGCCGTCGCAGGCGTCTTCCTGCGAATCGAAGACCTTGGCCGGGCCCGAGAATTTCCAGATGCTCTCGTCCACACCGGCTGTCTTCACGACACATCCGTCCTGGGCTATATTTCCGAAGAGGACCGCCAGTCCGCCGTCCTTGGTATAGGCGTGCTCAAGGCTGCGGATGCAACCGTTGGCGCGGTCGGTGTCCAGTGTGCCCCACTCGGCGTCCTGACTTCCCATCTGGGTGGAGAAGCGCCGTCCCGGAGCGCTCTGGTATATCCGGTTGGCCTCAGGGTCTATCTCGGACTTGGTGATGTCATATTTCTCCATCTGCTCGCCCAGGGTATGTCCGTCCACACGCATGGCCGAACCGTCGATGAGCCCGCCCTTGTTCAGCTCGTTGAGGATACCGAGGATGCCTCCCGCGCGTCCACACTCCTGCACGCTGTACTTCTGGGTGTTGGGGGCCAGCTTGCACAGACAGGGCACACGGCGGCTGAGCATGTCGATGTCCTGCATCTTGAAGTCGGCGCCGGCCTCCTGGGCCACTGCCAAGAGATGGAGCACCGTATTGGTGCTGCCGCCCATGGCGATGTCCAGCGTCATGGCATTGAGGAAAGCCTTGCGGGTGGCGATATTGCGCGGCAACACGCTCTCGTCGCCGTCTTCATAATACGCCAAGGCGTTTTTCACGATTTGGCGGGCGGCGTCCTTGAAGAGTTGGATTCTGTTTTTGTGGGTAGCCAGGATTGTGCCGTTGCCGGGCAGTGACAGGCCGATGGCCTCGGTAAGCGAGTTCATCGAGTTGGCGGTAAACATGCCTGAGCAACTGCCGCACCCCGGACAAGCGCAACCTTCAATCTCAGCCATCTCCTCGTCACTGACAGAGGGGTCGGCACCCTTAATCATGGCTGTTATCAAGTCGGCGTTCTCGCCTCTCCAGCGTCCGGCCTCCATCGGGCCACCCGAACAGAACACGGTGGGAATGTTCAGACGCATCGAAGCCATCAGCATACCGGGAGTCACCTTGTCGCAGTTGGAAATACAAATCATGGCATCGGCCTTGTGGGCGTTGACCATATACTCCACGGAGTCGGCAATGATGTCACGGCTGGGCAGCGAGTAGAGCATGCCGTCGTGACCCATGGCAATGCCGTCGTCGATGGCGATGGTGTTGAATTCGGCCGCATAGCAGCCCATGGCCTCTATTTCTTTCTTGACTATCTGTCCGATTTCATGGAGATGCGTATGGCCGGGCACAAACTGGGTGAACGAATTGACGACCGCAATGATCGGCTTGCCAAACTGTTCACGCTTCATACCTGTGGCCACCCATAAGGCACGGGCTCCGGCCATTCTTCTACCTTCCGTACACACGGCACTTCTCAATTGATGCTTCATACGTCTATTTACCTTTCTGTTTGATTCAAGACGAGAGAGAGAAAAGATATGTCTCTTTTCGTCAGGGTTGTTCTATTTTTCTTTTTTATATTTCTTATGCAGAACGGACGCTCATGTGGCCCGTCCTGATTTGGAAGGGCAAAGGTAAGCTTTTTCCATCTA
>CALGHW010000323.1 GCA_937916075.1 uncultured Prevotella sp. | reverse complement strand
GAGCCTGCCAACTTCCACACCAAGGAGGTAAGCAAGCTGTCTACCCTGGAGACCATCCTCAAGCCAGATGTGCAGCCCGACCTCTACGGACACGGCAATGACGAGGACACACAGTACTACCACAAGGTGCGCATCAACTACTACCCCCCACGCAACGACAACAAGGAGGGATGGGACAACATCGACATCTTCGGCTGGATGGGCTACCCCATGCAGGTAAAGATCAACTTCCTCTGCCGCGACTCTATCCTGGCCGCACCGCTGCTGCTCGACCTTACCTTGCTGAGCGACCTCGCCGCACGCGCCGGCCGCTATGGCATACAGCGCTTCCTCAGCTTCTTCCTCAAGGCTCCTATGCACGACTACACACAGGGCGAGGAGGCAGTCAACAACCTCTACCAGCAGTACACCATGCTGAAGAACGCCATCCGCGAGATGGGCGGTTACGAGGCTGACGAGGAAATTGACTAATCCAAGGACACGCCCCTGATTCGTGAAAAGAGTAACTCTGTATCAAAAACAGACAGGCGGAACAGGGACCAAGCCCTTGCACAGGCCCACACATACGATGTGAAGGCCTGATACAAGATTGATTTGACACCACAGACAGGTTTGTCGCAGACAAGCCTGTTTCTTAAACCACAGAAAGGAATCACCGCTTCGGCCCCAAGCCCGAAGCGGCAGATTCCTTCCCTTATTCAATATTCAGACATTCTTTTTATCAACAGCAATGACATTGCACATAGGTACAGACAGGAAACACACCATAGTCACCCCAAACATGACAAACCATTTGAGACCATTCAGAATAACATTCATGTTATGGCTGCTGATGCTTTTGGCCCTGCCGCTCAAGGCACAGATTAAAGGATACATCATCGACGACGAGACAGGCGACAGCATCCCCTACGCCAGCGTAGTCTATAAAGGACACAATATCGCTGTGGCCTCCAACATGGGCGGTCACTACCAGATTGAGCGCCACGACGGCTGGACACTCACCTTCAGTGCCGTGGGATATATCACACGCTCGGTTGCAGTAAACACCAGCGTAAAAGGAACGCTCAATATCCGCCTCAAGCCCGACAACCGCCGTCTGAAAGAGGTCACCGTAAAAGCCAAACGACGCCGGTACAGCCGCAAGGACAACCCTGCGGTGGAACTGATGCGCAAGGTCATCGCACACAAGAAAGAAACAAAACTTGAAAACCGAGACTATTACCAATACAACAAATATCAAAAGATAACCTTGGCCATCAATGACATCACCAAGGAAAAGCTGGAATCGCCCAAGCTGAAAAGCAAGCCTTGGCTGAAGGACCAAATAGAGAAATGTCCTTACAACCAGAAAATGATTCTGCCCATCTCGGTAGACGAGACCGTGACGCAACAGATATACCGCAAGCACCCCAAGACGGAAAAAAACATCGTGAAAGGACAAAACACGTCGGGCATCAACGACTTGTTTCAGACGGGAGACATCCTGACCACAACGCTGAAAGACGTGTTTACCGATGTAAATATCTATGACGACCAGGTGCGCCTGCTCCAATATCCGTTCACATCGCCTATCGGAAAAGACGCCATCGGATTTTACCGCTATTATATCATAGACACGCTGTACGTGGATCACGACAAGTGTATCCAGCTCCATTTCCTGCCCAACAACCAACAGGACTTCGGATTCAGGGGCGACATCTATATCATGGCCGACTCGTCTTACCAGGTGAAACGGTGTGAACTGACCATCCCCAAACGCAGTGACGTTAACTTCGTGGAAAACCTCAAGGTCAACCAAGAGTTTACCCAGCTCCCCGACAGCACATGGGTGCTCACTCAAGACGACATGGTGGCCGAGCTGAAGATAGCCAGCTTCCTGAGCAAGGCCATCGTCATCCGCAACACCCGCCTATCCGACTATGCCTTCGACGACCTGCCCAAACAGCTCTTCAAGGGCAAGGCCAAAGAAGTGAAGGAGGCCGACGCCATGATGCGTGACGAGGCTTTCTGGAACAAATACCGACAAGTGAGCCTCACCAAGGGAGAAAGCGGCATGGACGCCTTTGTCCACAACCTTGAACAAATCAAGGGCTTCAAGTATATCATCTTCGGAGCCAAGGCCTTCATCGAGAATTTCGTGGAGACAGGCAATCCAAGCAAATTTGACTTCGGCCCCATCAACACCATGTTCACCAGCAACACGGTCGACGGATTCCGCACCCGCATCAGCGGACAGACCACAGCCAAACTCAATCCTCACCTATTCCTCAGCGGATACTATGCCCACGGATGGCGCAGCAAGAAAAATTACTATAATGGTGTGATTACCTACTCGTTCAACAAGAAGGAGTATCTGCCACGCGAGTTCCCCAAGCGTACACTCACCTTCACGTCCACCTATGACGTGGCCTCGCCGTCAGACAAGTTTATGCACACCGACAAGGATAATGTGTTTACTTCGATGAAGTGGACCAAGGTGGAGAAAATGATGTTCTACAATCGGCAAGAACTGGCCTTCGAGCGAGAGGAAGACTGGGGATTCAAGACAACACTGGCCGCCAAGGTGGAAGAAAACCGCGCCTGTGGCGATTTGTACTTCCTGCCGATGAACACCTACACAAGCCTATATGCCACCGGCAATCCCGTGACCGACGCCATGATGCGCGACGCGTCGCAGACATTCCGCACCACCGAACTGAGAGCCGAACTGCGCTTCGCCCCCGGCGAGACCTTTATCAACACAAAGCAGCGCCGATTGAAAATCAACCTCGACGCTCCTGTTTACACACTGAGCCACACCATCGGCTTCAAGGGAATCTTGGGCGGCGATTACCGCTACAACTATACAGAGGCCAGCATCTACAAGCGCTTCTGGCTCAACAGCTGGGGCAAGGTGGACACGTATATCCGGGGTGGCATCCAGTGGGACAAGGTACCCTTCCCGCTGCTCTGTCTGCCGGCCACCAACCTGTCATACATCATTCAGGACCAGACCTTCCAACTCATCAACAACATGGAATTTCTCAATGACCGCTTTGCCAGTCTGGACATCTCATGGGACCTGAATGGCAAGATTTTCAACCGGATTCCGCTGCTGAAGAAATTGAAATGGCGTGAATACATCGCCTTCAAGTGCCTATGGGGCGAGCTGAGTGACAAGAACAACCCCTATTTGCCACAAAACGCCAATGACGCCACCTTGATGTATTTCCCAGAAGGATGCCACATCATGGACAACAAGCGCCCCTATATGGAAATTGCCGCCGGTGTGCACAATATCTTCAAACTGCTGCACATCGAGTATGTACGCCGACTCAACTACTATTATCCCGGTGTACACAAAGACGGAGTGCGCTTTATGATACGCATGACATTCTAAAAAACAAAAAGGCAAAAGTATTTATAAGAGCCTGCAGCATGTTCCATACGGATTCTGAATCCGCCCGACACGCTGCAGGCTCTGGCTTTTGAAGAACATTTAACGACCTTTACTTTTTTAACACACAATAAATCCACAGGACAACCGTTTTTCCTTATATACACCGACTACACTCTTTAAAAACAACACGATATGAGAAAAACAACATTCACATTCATTTGGGTTTTCATCATCCTGATTACCCTTTCATGCAAAGCCAGCGACAGGCAGGACAATGGCGGAACTGCCAGAAAGACAGAAACACGTCAAGGACTCAGCGGCTTTTCTAAAATAGACATATCCGGAGATATCGACGTGTATTACACGCAAGGGAAGAAATATTCCGTCAAGGTAATCGCGCCACAAAACCTCCTGAGAAAAGTAAAAACAAATGTAAAAAACGGTACGCTGTCCCTGTGGACCGACAATATCACACGATGGCACAAGACCGGAGAGGAAGATGACATTGACATCTACATCACCTCACCCGACCTGGCCCGTGTCTATGTGAAAGGTTCGGGCGAGTTTGAAGCCAAGAAAAGCGTGAAGGCAGACCAGCTCACCCTGTTGCTTCAAGGATCGGGCGACATCGATATGGAAGATGTCACCTGCAGCAACATCACCGGAGAGGTCAGAGGCAGCGGTGACATGGACATCAACGTCACCGGCGCCAAAACCACTCGCTGGGACCTGAAAGGAAGCGGAGACATTGACATCAACCAAAGACATGTGGACCAAACCACCGTCAATCTCCTCGGCTCGGGCGACATCGACATTAAATTCATCGACTGCGGATCGGCCGACTGCCGTCTGACAGGTTCGGGCGACATCAAGCTGAGCGGACAATTACAGTCGCTCAAAAAGACAGAAACCGGCAGCGGAAGCTATGAGCTGCACGAGCTGTCCGTGAGGAAATAAAAACAGATGCAGAGGTTCGGTCAACCTTTTTGTCAAATGAGACTCCGCCTGTACAGTTGAAAAAGTAGCGGGTGCGGTATCTCACCGC
>CALGHW010000322.1 GCA_937916075.1 uncultured Prevotella sp. | reverse complement strand
CTGGAAGCCAAACAGGCCGAAGGCGACTTCGACATGGCCCGGGCGCAGCCTTTCTTCCTGGATGATTTTCTGGGGCAGCCCGACGCGGCTGTCCTGGCGGCCCAGGCAGAGCCGATAGACAAGTCCTGTCCGGAGGGCGTGGCCTATATGATATATACCTCGGGCTCTACCGGTACTCCCAAGGGCGCGCGGCTGCACCAGGCCGGACTGCGCAACTTCATCGCGGCAGTCATCGACATGGAGCATCTTACCGCCGCCGACCGTATCAGCGGCCATCGCTCCTTCTCTTTCGACGCCCATATCGAGGACATGTATCCCGTGCTTACGTTGGGCGGCTCATTTCATGTGATGCCGTCGGCCATCCGTAAGGACTTGGGCGAGATACGACGGTTCCTCTTTGACCATCATATCACAGGCGGTGGCTATTCTACGGCCGTGACCTGTCTGTTGCTCAATACCTATGCCGACCTGCCCATCCGCTTCATCACGGGTGGAGGAGAGAAAATGGCCGGCGTGTATAGTGACCATATAGAGATTATCAATGTCTATGGACCTACTGAATGTACGGACGACACCTCTTACTATGTCATTAAGCCTGGTGTCCATATCGAGGAGATACCCATTGGCATCTCCATTGCCAACTGCTGGAACTTTGTGGTTGACGAGGCGGGCCACTTGTTGCCGCAGGGCATTGCGGGTGAGTTGTGTTTTGCCGGCATCCAGGTGGGACTGGGCTATTGGCACCGTGAGGAGCAGACGGCCAGGGTGTTTGGTGACTGCCCGTTTGTGGCGGATGACGCTTGGGGACGCAAGGTGCGTATGTATCACACCGGTGACCTTTGCCGTTGGAACGCCGACGGACAGATAGAATACATCAGCCGTATCGATACTCAGGTAAAGTTGCGCGGATTCCGTATTGAGCTGGGCGAGATTGAAAATGCTATCTGCCGCTTTGATGGTATTCGCAATGCCGTGGCAGAGGTGAAGGAAATCAATGGCATACAGCATCTGTGTGCCTATTATTCGGCTGATATACAGATAGATGAACAACGGTTGCACTCGTTCTTGGGCGAGTCGCTCACGGACTATATGGTGCCCGACGCCTATCTGCAGATGGACCAGTTGCCGCTCACACCCAACGGCAAGGTGAATCGGAA
>CALGHW010000321.1 GCA_937916075.1 uncultured Prevotella sp. | reverse complement strand
TTTTCCTGAAGAGAAAATTCCTTGGACGAAAGCGCATCGAGAAAGAGTTGCTGATGCGCCTCATTGGCAAACTGCAAGACTGCTGTCTTGATAGCTGCCAGAAATCGTGTGAATGTCTTGTGGGTACGAAAAGAAAAGCTCCCTTGCCCTTCGGGTATGCGCCCACAGTATTCGCAGATAAAATCCATCATCGACGAATAATCGGGAATACTTCCCAAGACATTGACACTTGAATCATATTTTATGGTTGTTGCTCTTTGTGACATTTTGATTGGCATCTTCAGCACCAGAAGCAGCAAGGTATGGCCGCAATAAGGAATGGCTGCCCCACTGACGCCATTCTTTTCAGTCATGCTATCTGCTTCCTTCTGTTTTTATTGCAAAAATACTCAAAAGTTGTCAAAATCCACGATGAAACGACCGATATTTATAATTCCACTTGTAAGAAAATAGGCTGCCTGACGGATGAAATTCCGACCGACTTTTCCGCTTTTGGGCAGAAGAATGTCGAAAAGCTGAAGAAAACACCACTCAGGTATTCGCTCGAGGACGCACCCGAATATACCACTGAAAACTTCTGACGCCACGGAATACGGCCCCGTACGAGTGGATCATGAAGCAGAGAAAATAAGTGAAAACAGAGAAAAAAACGGGGCATATCAACCCTGCAAATGGCCAACTTTAGAGCCAGTCACCTTGGTGACTGGTATCATTCACCTTGGTGACTGGCACCAGTCACCTTGGTGGCTGGCAGCAGTCACCAAGGTGACCGGCTCTAAGATAGCCTGAAAAAGCAGCTAAGGCAACTGCCTTTTGCCAATCATTCTACTATTTATTCCGGCACATAGATAATCTGGCCGTTGTCCAGCTGGTAAGCCGTGCCGAGGCGCTTGCCCTGCTGGCCGTTGGAGTTGGCTTTCTCGCCACTGGCCTTGTAGGTGTTGATTTGCTTGCCTTCCTTAGTGATAATCTCCATGTCGTCCTTGCCCGGGTTCTTCACAATGGTGAAGTCCTCCTTGCCAAACACCTCGGTCATGTTCATGTGCATCACCATGGCCACCATCAGTGACACGGCAAACACCATGGCCACGTCGAAGAGGTTGACCACCACGCTCAGCGGGTCGTGGTCGTCGCCCTTCAAAAGACTGGTTCTTCTGCGTCGTCTGCTCATCTACCGGTCCTCCTTCTTGTCGTTGATAACACGTGACACATAGTCCAGATTGTTGAGGTCCTTGGCATACCAGCGCTGCTTGAGCTGGCCGGTGGCCAGGCCCACGGCGCTGATAAGCAAACCCACCACAGTGGATGCAAACACCACCTGCATATTGTAGGCCATGCCGGAGATGTCGCCCGTGGACAGGCCCACCAGGGCGGGACTCATGGATATCAACGTGCCTATCAGTCCGAGCACGGGGCCCAGCTTGGTGAGCAATTGGGAGGTGTTGATGTCCTTGGCGGCCTCGGTCTCAAAGCGGGTGAGCATATAGTCGGCATAGTCCTCGCTCTTCTCGCGGGAGAGCAGGTCGGAAAGATACTTGGTAAACAGCGAGTCAGGACGGCCGGGCACCAGCTGGCGCAGCTCCTCCACGCCGTCGGCCGTGAGGTTCTTGATTTTGTCGTCAAAGAGCCGGCTGGCCTTCCGGCGGGTCATATAGTTGTTGTAAGTGCCGCCAATCATGATAAGGGCACGGAAGAAGAAGAGTATCAACAGGATGACATCAGGAATGAGCAGACTGTTGGCTATTCCGAAAAGGGCTTTTGATATGATTTCCATTTATCTTTAATTTTTTTGTTTTTATTTCTAATTCTTAAATTTCCATTTGAGCTTGGCAGCCAAGAATCCCACGAGGAAGAGAAGCGCAAAGAAGACGAGCGACAGGCCGATGGCCTTCAGGTCCACCGGAGCCTCCTGCACCTTATAGACCATCTTTCCCGTCTCGGTGGAGAGCAAGCCCAGGATGCACACAAAGCTGGTGAGCAACACCTGCAGTTCCACCCGGTCGTCGGCCTCGGGCAGCAGCAGGCAGGCCCCTTCGGCCAGCAACGGCAGGCCCACCACCGTGACCACGGCCAGCACGGCCGACGTGGTGTCGAAGCTCACGCCCACGGCCATAAACAAGGTCTGGGTCAGAACGAAAAACATCACCGGAAACAGGAGCAGACTGGGATACCACCAGAGCAGCCGCTGCCACCAGCGGGGCTGGCGTCCGGGCGCATAAGTGCCCTGGAGCCAGCAGGAGATGAAGCCGAAACAAAACACGGCCTCGATGGTGGCGATGATGGCCATATTCTGCAGGGCCACCGTGTTCTGGAGGTAGTCGGCTATCTGCGTCTTCGACTGGAGCACAGCGTAACGCTGGCTCCAGAAGACAAATCCGCCCAGCACCACGCTGTATACCAGGCGCTGCCACCACTGCCACATGCTGAGCTTGAACACACAGTCCAGCAGGATAAACAGCATCAATACATAAACGATGATTTCCATTACTTCTTTCTCTTTTTACGGATGACAACCACCATCAGGGCGAAGGCCACCAAGACC
>CALGHW010000320.1 GCA_937916075.1 uncultured Prevotella sp. | reverse complement strand
TTCTGATGACAATTTCAATGTGTAATGCTCAAGTCATTAACAGTTCTCAACCAGCTACGGGAGGCCATCGCCCAACGGCATTAGCCTGCTTCCCCTTATACTTTATTTATATGTACGATTTCACAGAAGAAGAAATACAACGCTACAGCCGCCACATCCTCCTGAAGGATATCGGGGTGGAAGGTCAGGAGCGCATCCGCCAAGGGCGGGTGCTCGTCGTGGGGGCCGGCGGACTCGGTTCGCCCGTCCTGATGTATCTGGCGGCCGCCGGTGTAGGCACGATAGGCATCGTGGACGGCGACGTGGTGGACCTGTCCAACCTGCAACGGCAGATTATCCACACCACTCCCGACCTCGGACACAGCAAGGTGGCCTCGGCCTCCGAAAAGATGCGGGCCATCAATCCGCACGTCAACGTGGTGGAGCACCCGGTGTTCATGGATGCGTCCAACGCCCTGCAACTGATAGCCGACTATGACTTCATCGTAGACGCCACGGACAATTTCGCTGTCAAATTTCTCATCAACGACGCCTGCGTCATGGCCGGCAAGCCGTTCAGCCACGGAGGCATCCTGCGCATGGAGGGACAAACCTTCACCCACCTGCCCGGAACGGCCTGCTACCGCTGCTTGTTCAAGGAGCCGCCTCCAGCCGACCTCGTGCCCACCTGCTCGCAAGCCGGTGTGCTGGGTGCCGTGGTGGGGGTGATTGGCACCATCCAGGCCACAGAAGTCTTGAAGTATCTGGCCCAATGCGGCCAACTGCTCACCGACCGGCTGCTCACGTTTGACGCCCTCTCCATGGACTTCCGCAGGGTGAACATCCGGCGTGACGACCACTGCGCCGTCTGCTCAGCCCACCCTACCATCCACGAGCTGCAGGACTATGAACTGCCCGCCTGTCAAATCAAACCAAGAACTTAATCCCTCAACAAATGGAAATAGACGACATCATACCCAATGGCAAGAAGCTGTCCATCATCGTCTTCAGTGGCGAGTTCGACCGGCTCACAGCCGCCTTTACCCTGGCCGACGGCGCTGCGGCAGTAGGCTACGAAGTAAACTTGTTTTTCACTTTTTGGGGCCTCGACGTCATCAAGAAGAAGAAATGGCACAGCCCCGTAGGCCAAGGCTTTCTGGGCAAGCTGTTCGGCTGGATGATGGGCGGTGTCAGTGTCACGCCCAACAGCCGTTTCAATTTCTTCGGACTCGGCCCGCGCCTGTTCCGCTTCATGATGCACAGGAAGAACGTCCCCACCCTGGAAGACCTTATCGGCGTGAGCCACGACCTCGGTGTAAATATGTATGCCTGCGAGATGGCCATGGAAATACTCGGCCTGGAAAAGAATGATTTCATCCATCAGGTAAAGGATGTGCTTGGCGTGGCTACCTTCCTCGACCTTTCGGAAGGCGGACGCACCCTCTTCATATAAATATCATCCCCTTTTCAGAATGGGGTATCGCCACACAGCGTGATACCCCATCTATTCTTTTCACCCTTTATCCCCAACAAGAAAGAAATGCAAACATTGGACATCACCAAGGAGCACTGCCCCATGACCCTCGTGAGGACCAAGCTCCAACTGGCCAAGATGGCTCCCGGCGACGTGCTCGAGGTGCTTCTCACCGAAGGCGAACCGCTCAACAACATTCCGCGCAGCGCCCAAGAACAGGGGTTCAAGGTGCTCAAGGTGGAACACGTCAGCGGCAATATCCACAAGGTGGTCATCGAAAAATAAAGAATAAGGAAGCCTACTCTTTTCCATCCAATGATGGTGAAGAGATATGAATATTCACCGCTTATCAGTTATTTTTTTGAACATCAAAAAAAAGAAGATTGGCAGCGTTCAAGGAGTCAGCCACAGGCTACTCTCCAAACGCTGCCAATCTTCTTTTTTATGCCCCGACAGTGTCAAGGCCTTTTCTCAAATATGACTCCGACACTACCGGATGACCGTCTTCCGGCCGTCCTTGATATAGAGTCCCTTCTTCAGGGGCTTCATCTTCACGCCCTGGAGCGAGTAGACATCCTCGTCCGCAGCCGACTGCCACAAGGCATGGATGCCCGTCGTGGCCGAGTCAAGACGGAAGAAGTCGGTCTTGGCTATCTCCGAGTCACCAATGTGCAGATAAGCCTTGCCGGCCGGAATGGTGGTACCTACGGTTTGCTTGGCAAAGCCCACCACACCGCTCTTCTTGGTCAGGGCATACTCCTTGCCGGTAGTTGTCACGGCCTTCCGGGCGGCTATCAGGTCGTTGTCGGCCAGCACCTGGCCCGAAGCACACACTTCCAGCTTATAAGAGCCGGCCTTGCCATGAAGCAGCACGCCCTGGTTGGCTTCTATCCGGCTGCCGGCGGGCACCTTGGTGAGCACCAATCCGCTGGCAGTGGCCTTCACGGTGTATACGGTCAAACCTGCGTCAGGCACCACAATCGCGCGAGTCGTGGCATAAGTGGCATAGAGAGCCGAACTGATGGTCACGTCCACATACTCTGGCGTAGGCTCCGGATTCTCCTGGGCCGGCTGGACGAGAAGGGACCA
>CALGHW010000319.1 GCA_937916075.1 uncultured Prevotella sp. | reverse complement strand
CCACCGGTTGCCGCACTTTTTCGACCGCCACATTAAACCTTTTCCGGCCAGAAGCGTCAAAAGAATAGTTGCAACTGATAATCAATAACTCATTAAAATAAAAGGAGACACAAACGATGAAAAGAATGATGATGGCTCTTGCGGTCTCACTGATGATGACCACAGCAGTAATGGCACAAGATAACCAAAGCAAAGGCAAAATCGGCAAGATGCGCATGATGGACCCCACCGAGATGATACAGAAGCGCACAGACGCTACCGTCAAGAAATACGGACTGGACGAGACACAGGCCAAGAAACTCCTGGAACTCAACACCAAGTATGCCTCGAAGATGGGACCTCGGATGGGACGCCCTGGCGGCCGGCGGCCTGACGCCAACAACGCCCGCCCCGAACTGACCGACGAACAGAAGGCACAGATGAAGGAAAGACGCCAGAAAATGGAGGAACAGATGAACGCCTACAACACGGAATTGCAGGGTATCCTCACGGCCGACCAATATAAGAGCTACCAGGCCGACCAGCAGAAGCAGCGCATGGTGCGCCCGGCCAAGGCAAAGACCGAGGAAAAGGAATAGGAGAAAGATTGTAGCTAAGGATAATCAAAAACCACAAAGAGGGTGTGCCTGGATTTCTGCCTTGACACACCCTCATTTTTTATGCTCGTCTCCAATTGGTGGAGCAAGCTGAGCAGTGTAAAAGAACAACTTGCGCAGAACTTACTCCGGATTCTTATTTCATGATTTTAAACGTCTTGCCGTTCTTCTTTACGATCATGATACCCTTGCCGCCGGTAGCTGAGGCATCAAGACGCATACCCTGCAGATTATATACGGCAACCGTAGCGTCATCGACATTCTCCACAGCCTTGACACCTGCAGTAGTATTGATGAAGCTCGTCACAACAACCTTGCTGTAAGGCACATATGCCTGGGCATCCATGTCATAGCTACTTGTCACGGTCTCCTTCACGGCATCACCGTGCTCCGCATCATAGGTAAAATCGGTCTTCTCGCCCATGGTCTTAACAAGCGAAGAAGTCTCCTCGTCGAGTTCATAAAACTCGTCCTCCACAAGATTCTTGTGGTCGTCATAGGTCACCACCTCTTTCGTCCAACCAGCCAAATCGGCACCAGTCAACACACCGTCACCATCGACATCTACAAAATTTTTCTCCTCAATAGAGAAGCTTCCGTTTTTGTCGAGCATACTCTTCTTCGTGTCCGTGCGTTCCAACGCATCGGTATATTCAAACTTCTCGTCATATCCGCCGTCGCCGGAGTAATCAATCTTGATATTACCGAAACTCTTTGTCTCGCCATTCTCCTCGTAAGCCAATGTAGCCGACACCAGCTCATTGCCCCACAACATCCACTCGCCATACTGCGACACGAGCTGTCCGTTGGTCTTGGCCCATTTTATATCCGTAAGATATTCGGCAGTCTCCCATACAGGCTGGTCATTCTCGTCATACGTCAGCCGTTCATATTTATACGAGTCTATCTGCTTCGTCGTCGGATCCACGGTGTTCGTGTATCTCTCTGTGGCATCGTAATTGCCCATATACGGTACGAGTATCGTAAGCGACGTGATGTTGCCGTCGGCATCACGGGTAATGTCACGACGGAAAGAGTCGGAGATTTCCGTCCAGTCGTTAGCGTCACTGTCCCACACATATCTCGTCTTGCTCACTACAAGGTCGGTCACGACAGGGTCGTAGACGAATATAACTTTCGACTCGTTGACAAAATTCTTTCCGCCGTCATCAGAAACGCTCTCAATCATCGTCTTTGTCAGCCCGTCATCGGAATAGCTCGTGGAGGTCAGCGTTACGTCGTCACCGCTCTTTTGCATCTGAGTGGCCACCTTGCCATTTTTATACGTATACGAATACTCACCTTCCAATTCCCAGGTGCCGTCTTCCGAATAAGTGTACACGCTCTCTGTCTGTGGCATATAGTCACTGTCGTCAGCTGTTCTGAAAGCGTGGTTCTCTTGTTTAAGTGTGCGTGGATTCATATCCTGTGCCATCATAACCACAGAGCCCTCCACCCCTCTGAGGGATGATTTCACTCTTTTGTGTAAAGATACTGACTGTGCGTTGGCCACAACAGTCCCGAGCATCAATGCCGAGACAAAGAAAATCGTAGAATTTCTCATAAGCTACAAATATTTAAAATGTAAGTATTTCCTCTTAACAGAATCTCTGTTTTTTCGTATTTCGAGTGCAAAGTTTGTACAATTCTTCGGAATATGCAAATTTTGTGTGAATTTTTGTTCGCTTATTTTTTTCAAGGGGCATGTCCTCATGAACCTAAAAATACAAGGAATACACAAGAATGTACGTCGAGCATCATGAGACCCCCGGAAGTTTTTCAAACTTACTACAATATCGCTCCTTGTCTTTACG
>CALGHW010000318.1 GCA_937916075.1 uncultured Prevotella sp. | reverse complement strand
TCCTGGGCCTTGGCCTTCTGGTATGCCTTACGATAAGCACTCTCGCTTGACTTACAACCTGTGAAAGCCATCGCTACGCAGAGTCCTGCGCATAAAACCATGTATTTCTTCATCTTATACCTTAATTAAATTAAACTTAGATTCTTCGTGTTACAATTGATATTCATCAAAATATTTGCGAAATTACAAAATATCAACCAAAAGCGCCTACCTATACCACCTAAAGTTTGTTAAATGCAGGAAATACAATACTTTTAACAAAAAATCGCAGTAGTTTTCTTTCTGATATAAATTTAAATCCGTACATTTGCGTATCTCTAATGGATGACGAGAATTCCAGGAAAGATATATTGTCAAACCCTTTAAACCGATAAGATTATGAAAAGTTTAGGTTATATCGGCGCATTTTTCGGCGGTGCCATCGCCGGTGCGGCATTAGGTCTTCTGCTGGCTCCTGAAAAGGGTGCCGACGTTCGTGAGAAAATCACTGACGCTGTTGATGACTTTCTGAACAAGCACAACATCAAGTTGTCACGCAAAGAGGTGAACGACCTCGTGGACGACATTCAGGACGCCACTCCTGCCGAATAAAATAACAGGCAGCGGTTTCCCGCACCATCAGTCACACAGAGAAGCAGGGACAGCGGAATGTATTTTTTCCACAGCATCCTGCTTCTCCATGTTATGAAGCTCTAAAGACACCTGCGGTCATTTCCGCATCCAAGACAATACCCTCAAAAGCCAACTCTCCACCCCATGTTATCAAGCGACAAGAACATCGAGAATATCGCGCAACTCATCGAGGCGCTCAAAAAATACGTAGAACTTCAAAAGGAATACATGAAGTTTGACGTGACGGCCCTCACGCTCTGCACAGTGGTCTTCGTGCTGGTGATTGCTGTCTTGTTCTACCTGTCGTTTGCCGTGGTCTACTGGATTGAACCCTTTGTGGGCACGGCCGGAGGCTATGCCGTGGTGGCGGGCTTCTTCCTGCTGGTGCTCATCATCGTCCTGGCCAAGCGCAAGACATGGATTGAGCAACCGCTGATACGGTTGCTGGCCAACATCCTGCTCAACTAATCCCCAACTCCTATCCCCCTCATTCACCATGGCAAACTCACGGACATACAACACGCTCGACGACATCCAGCAACGCAAGGACGAGCTGAAGGAAGCGATACACAAAAACAACCAGCAAATCAGCACGCTGTGGTATGGCTTGTTCACACCTCAAAAGGCCGACTCAAAAGGTGAGATGGTGACCAACATCATCAGCAACTGTATCACGGCCTTCGACGCTTTCATGCTGGCGCGCAAACTGATGAACAGGTATGGAAGCTTTTTCTTCAGAAAAGAAAAGAAAGAGCGTCACGAAAAGGAGAGGAGAAAGAGGCGTTTTCTCTTTGGATAGCATGAGCAAAAGAGCGGTATCCATCGCCTACCCGACGCTTCTAACGAGACTTTAAGGCATAAAAAAAGGAGTACCGCTGTACTCCAACCTTTGTTAACCTTAAATCTAATACTATGAAAAACACAATGCAAAATTAGGCATTATTTCTTCATAGTACAAATTTTTATGCATATAAGTCTGGTATTTTATATTCTTTTAAGACTTTATTCTCTTTTTTAGCTTCACTTTTACTTATTTTTACTTATTCAATTTCTATCACCTGACCGTCGTAAGCCAACTGGAAGCCGGCTGGCAACCGGCGGTTGACCTCATCGTGCAGTCCGATATCATGACAGGAATGAATAAGATAAGTATGGCGAGCTCCTACCTTACGGGAAAAATCAATCGCCTCGTCCACCAACTGATGGGAATGATGGGGTTTGTCAAAGCGCAGGGCATTGACCACCAAGGTGTCCACTCCCTCCAGATAAGCCTGTTCGCCGTCGCGCATGGTCTTCATGTCCGTGATATAAGCCAAACGCCCGAAGCGAAAGCCCAGTATCGGCATCTTACCATGCATCACCTCGACCGGCACCACCTCGACATCACCCACCGCCAGTGGCTGGTGAGGAGCTATCGTATGAAGATGTATCTGGGGCACACCGGGGTATTTCACCTTGGCAAAGCAATAGGGCATCGTGTGGTGGAGCGTGACGGAAGAGAGTGCGTCGGCATAGATGTCCACGTCGCCAAACACACAGAAGGGGCGCACGTCGTCGATGCCGCCCACATGGTCGTAATGGGAATGGGTAATCAAGATGGCGTCTATCTTCTTAAACGGCAGCGGCATCATCTGCTGACGGAAGTCGGGGCCACAGTCTATCAGGATGCGCGTGGTCTCGGTCTCCAGCAGAGCCGAGCACCGCAGGCGCCGGTCTTTCGGGTTGGCACTGGTACACACCGCACACCGGCAACCAATCACCGGC
>CALGHW010000317.1 GCA_937916075.1 uncultured Prevotella sp. | reverse complement strand
TCACGTAGTCGCCGGCGAGCATACCCAGACCGCCTGAATAGATTTTCAGGGCCGAGTGGATTCCATACTCCATGCAGAAGTAGGCCACGGAGGGGCGGTTGCTGTCGGGCTTCACGTCCATATATTCGCGGAATGCGGTATAGACCGTCTTGATGCGCTTCATCAGGACCTTGTCCTTGACGATTTCCTCTTTGCGCTCATAGCTCAAGCGCTCCAGGAGCATCACGGGATTGTGCTTTACCTCATGGTAGAGGTCGGGATCCAGGTCGCGGAAGAGGTCGCGTGCCTCGTAGTTCCACACCCACCACATGTTGTGAGCCATCTCGTCCAGACAGCCAAGCTGCTCGGGAAGAGTTGATTTTACAGTCACTTCCTTCCACTGAGGAGCGTTGACATAATCAGCTTTAATTTTCATACGCTTTTTAGATATAGAAATTATTTTTTGAAATTGTCTTATTTGCTTGTTCGTTGCTCGGCCTTGTCCAAGGCGATGTCGTAAGCCTCATAATAGTATTTGATAAACTCGCTCCAGAGGGCCTTCTTGGAGAGACTTTCGGCCTTCTTGCGGGCTGCGGTCACCTCCTTGGGGGTGAAGCCCGAGAAGCGGGCCACGGTATCCTTGATGGTGTCGGCCACTTCGGAGTAATTGTAGTCTGTGCGGTGGATGACCTTCACGCCGTCCTCCATCTCGCCGCTGTGTCCCAGCTCCTTGTTGACCCAAAGGCCAAATCCGGCCAGGTCGGTCGTGATGCAAGGCACCTTGAAGGCGATGGCCTCCAGCGGCGTGTAGCCCCACGGCTCATAATAAGAGGGATAGATACAGAGGTCGTTGCCCAGCACGAGGTCGTAATACTGCATATTAAGCACACCGTCCTTGCCATCGAGATAGCAGGGCAGGAAGATGACCTTCACCTTGTCGTCCTTACGGTTCCACATGTCATAACACTTCATCATGCTCAACACGTTGTCGTGGCTCATCTCATGGAGCCAATGGGTCACCTGGGGCACTTCGAGCGGCGTGTCATACTGCTTGCCGCTCTTCAGCCGGTCGATGAGGTCCTGACGGGGCTCACCCACCCAACCGGGCACTTCGATAAAGGCCACCACCGTCTTCTTCAGCTCCTTGTCGCGCAGCAGGCGGTTCATGGCTTCGATATACACGTCGACGCCCTTGTTGCGGAACTCGTAGCGGCCGCTGGTGGAGACGATGAGCGTGTCGTCGCCCAGATTTTCGCCCAGCAGGGCGTTGGCCACCTGGAGCAGACACTTGCGGGCAGCCTTGCGCTTGGCTGCAAACGAGCGCGGGGCCGGCACAAAGCTGTTGTCGAAGCCGTTGGGCAGCACCACATCCACAGGCTTGTCGAGCAGCTCACGGCACTCGTTGGCAGTAATGTCGCTCACGGTCGTGAAGCAGTCAGCATAGCGGGCACTCTGCTTCTCGATGGAGTGCTTGCTCTGCATATTGAGTTCCTGGGCCATCTGGTCGCCATTGTAGGCGAAAAGATAATCATAAAGGGGTTTCTGGTTGCCGGCGATACTGCGGCCGATGCTGGTAGCGTGTGTGGTAAAGATGGTGCCTATCTGCGGCAGTTGATGGTTGATATAGAGCATACCCAGACCCGTCATCCATTCGTTGGCCTGGTAAACGACTTTCTTGCCGGCCGGTATGTTGTGCTTGTAGAAGCTCTCGACCACAAGGCCCGCGGCGTATGAGAACATCGAGGCCTCGTCATAGTCGCCATAGGCATGGAGGCTGTCCACCTGATAGTGTTCCCACAGCCAACCGTATATCTCGTTTTTCTTCTCGAAATAAGGACGGAAATCCACCAGGATTGCCACAGGCTGACCCGGCACTATCCACCGTCCCACCCGCACGGCTATGCCTTCGCGGGCGGCTGCTTCTCTCCATGTTCCATACAGGCTTTCGTCTTCCTCGAAATAAGGACACGGCGTGTCGTGCCAACAGTCAGGACCGATAAAGATGAGACGGTCCTTCAGGACGGACTGCAAGGTTTTGGCGCGTGTGGAAAGTACGGTATAGATTCCTCCTACTTTGTTGCAAACCTCCCAACTTGACTCAAATATATAGTCGGGAGTTCTTGTCACTTTATCCATATAAGTATTTTATTTTTCCGTTTTATGGTGTACAAAGATAACAATAAAATCAAGAATGCCAAACATTTTACTGCATAAAATACAGAAACGGGCCTAATAACTGACCTAAATTTAGACACTTTGACTTAAAAAGACCATAAAGTAGATAAAAAACATAAAAATGATTTCTGTCACACGCTTTTGCATTACCTTTGCAAACGGCTGGATATGCGAGGCTGCCGGAAGGCAGATTTGGCCGCGCTGTTGCCATATAAAAAAATGTGTGAAACCATGAGAAAGAGCATCATCTTATCTCTTCTGGCTCTGGCCGCGCTGACGGGGTCGGCCCAGGAGAAGCAAACGCCCTTCAAGGGCTATTTCTGGAACGAGGAATTCAAGGTTTACCTGCGCATCAACCTCCACGACAAGGATGTGAACGTGCCGGCCCACGAACTGTTCGGACCGTTGCCCGGCTATCTGGGCAAACAGTACAACAACTTTGTGTGGCTCATCACCGACGGCAAGCCCACAGGCAAGCACAAGGCGGAGGTAAGCCTCATCAATGACTACGGCAGCGAGGACCTCAAGGCCACGCTGACACTACGGGGCGACTCGGTGTTGACCCTCAAGCAGGGGGAAGGAAGTGTCATCAAGGTGCCCAACAAGGGCAAATGGCAGAAGCTACCCAAGGCACTGGACTTCAAACGGAGATAATACCCGCAAGTCAGGAATTCTTCCGCAAGCACTGCGAGAGAGAGGAAAAGGACCAATGTGCCGAGGGCGTAAAAGCCGGGCGGACATTGGTCCTTTTCCACTCTCTTTGTCTTGACCGGATTGCTCCACACAAGTCCTTAATAGGCATGCTTGTCGGGCACAATCACTTGCTTGGCGGTCTTCCAGATGATGAGTAAGTCGAGCCAGAAGCTCCAGTGCTCGATATACCAGATGTCACGCTGCACGCGTCCCTCCATCTGCCACAGCTCCTTGGTCTCGCCACGGAATCCTGTCACCTGAGCCCAGCCCGTGATGCCGGGCTTCACAAAATGACGCACCATATACTTGTCTATCAGCTCACGGTATACCTCCGTATGGTGGAGCATATGGGGCCGCGGGCCCACGATGCTCATGTCGCCCTTGAGCACGTTGAAAAACTGGGGCAGCTCGTCGATATTGGTCTTGCGCATGAAGTTGCCAAAGGCAAACTTGCGCGGGTCGTTCTTGGTGGCCTGCACCAGGTCGGCATCCTTATTGACATGCATCGAGCGGAACTTGTAACAATAGAAGTTGCGGCCGTTGATGCCTGTTCGGGCCTGCTTGAAGAAGATGGGCCCGGGACTCTGGATGTAAATGGCCAGGGCGATGAGGGGAATAAACGGCAGGAGGCACAACAACACGCACGAGGAGACCACGATGTCAAACGTACGCTTGACAAACTTGTTGCCGGCCAACATGAGCGGCTCGTCGTAATTGGTAAACACGGCCGTCTCGCCCACCAGCTCCTGCTGGAACGTATGGCCAAACACGGCGGTAAAGGCCGGCACATAATAGAAGTGTATCGTGTTGTTGTTGCAATAGCGCATCAGCTTGCGGATAAACGCCAGCTCGCTCATGGGCAGTCCGCAATAGAGTTCCTCCACCCGTCCGGGCTCAAGACTGTTCTCCATGATTTGGGTCACATCATCCAGGGTGCCTTTATAGTGCAACCCTTCCGGGCAGTTTTCCATGGGCTCGTTGGCATAATAGCCATTGATGTGGTAACCGATGGCGGGGTCGCCCACCAGATATTCATAGATGGTGAGCATGGACGGATTAGACCCTACGAACACCACGCGGCGCTGGTTGTGACCATGACGGCGGTAGCGCTGCACAGCTGTACGCTCCACAAAGCGCGACATCAAGATGCCGGCATAAAGCGCCAAGGTGAAGATGGCCGTGAAGCGGAGGTCGGGCGAGGGAAGGTTCTCACAGCCCAAGGCAAACTCCGATACGAGGTAGGTGGTGATGCCCTGCAGGAACACAAGCGAGGACACCTGGCGGAGCACTTGCTGGGGAGTGGCCCGGCGGTCGTGGACTACGGTGGAAAAGAAGTATTGGGCAATGACAAACGCCAAATTGGCCAGGATGCACAACTTGATGGAACTGAGCCCGTGCATCAGGGTGTTGGCCACCCAGTCGATATTGACATATATATAGAACAGGACATTGAGCACGACAAAGTCAAGCACAATGACCCAATTACGTATCAAGCTACTTGTTTTCGAATACTGGCGCATAAATTCGTTATCTAAAAAAATAATTATTGTCTGAGATGAGCCCACCATTCTTTGTCTTGACGATTTGTATGCTCTTGGACTGCGCTCAGTCCTTACAAAATCTGTCTTGAATAATGCCGACAGGCCCTTTTTGTCATAATACGTTGCAAAAGTATAAAAAAAGTATGTTTTTTCCAAACATTTGTTCGACAATTCTTTAGAAATATTTTAGACGGGACAAGGAGGGATGCCCCAGTGGCGGAAATGCAAAAGGAGGGAGCCACAAGGAATGTTGCCGCAGTTGAAAGCAACGGTCCATGGCCCCCTCCCAAACAATCTTTTTTTTTACCTTTTTTATATGAAGACATGGAGTCTTTTTCGTGTGAAGTCTGGCGCGCCAGTCGCCAGGAATTTATCGGGTCTGCATCACGGTTTTTACCGTCTTCAGGCCGTCGCAAGTGGCGGTGAGCGTCACCTTGCCAGGTTTGCGGTCTGAGCGGAGTATCACGGTACAGGTACCGTTATAGAGTGCCCGCTGCGAACCCACGGAAAGCTCGTCGCTGGTCATGTCGCCATTGATGACACCCACGATGCGGGCCGGTCCGTCCACCCGGAAGCTCACCTCGCCCCGGGCTGTCTGCACCCGGCGGCCTTTCTTGTCGGCGGCCACGATGCGCACGTGCTGCAGGTCGATGCCGTCGGCCTTCCACAGGGCGTTGTCGGTCTCGGCCTTCAAGGCTGTGGCCTCACCGGTGGTCTCGATCCTGTGGCGGGCCACGGCCTTGCCGTCCGTATAGCCCACGGCCTCTATGTAGCCGGGCTCATACTTCACGCCGTCCCACTTGAGCTTGTCGCGGGTACGGGCGTTGCGGGGGTCGTTGATTTTGCGGCCCAGACTCTTGCCGTTGACTATCAGCTCCACCTCGTCGGCATTGGTGTAGGTATAAAGCGAGAGGGTGCAACCGGGCTTGCGGTTCCAGTGGTCGGTCATGCGGTCGGTGCCCACCTTGACGTCGTTCCACACGGTGTTGTCCTTGCTGTCCACGATGCCGATATGCACAGTGGGCTCGTCGGGACGAAACATCGACTTGAGCAGATAGGCTATCGGCTTGGGCTCGAGCGAGATGTCGAAGGCTCCCTGCGTCCAGCCCTTGGCGGGCCATCCGTTTGACTCGCCCAGATAGTCAATCATGCCCCAGTAAGCCAGTCCGAGCACCTTGTCACGGTTCATCTCGAAGAAGTTGGGCCCCATCATGGCGGTGTTGGCCTCGCTCTGGTAAAACATCATCCAGGGGTAGCGGCGACTGTCGCCGGGGAAATACATATAGCGGTAGTTGTAGGAGGCCACATCGGTCTCCAGCACCAGGGGAGCGGGCAGCGAGTCGGTCTTGAGGTTGCGGCCACGGGGATGCATGGCCACGGTGACGGGGCGCGTCTGGTCATAGCGGCGCAGGAGGGTCTTCTGCAGGCGGTAGGGTGTGACGCCCCAGTCAGCGAAAGGCAGGTCCCAGTAGGTCTGCAACTCGTTGCCTAAGCTCCACATCACCACGGAGGGATGGTTGCGGTCGCGGCGCACAAACTCGGGCACATCATGTTGCCACAGGGAGGTCCATTCCGTGCGGCCGCCGGCAAACTTGGTGAGCCACTTGTCGTAAAGCTCGTCGACCACGAGGATGCCATACTTGTCACAGAGGTCGAGCAGCGACTGGCTGTAGGGATTGTGCGAGGTGCGTATATGGTTGAAGCCAAACTGCTTGAGCAACTGGATGCGCTTCTCGATGGCCCGCGGATAGGCGGCCGCGCCAAGGGCGCCGAGGGTATGGTGATTGGCGTTGCCCATGAGGAGCACCTTCTTGCCGTTGAGCTTCAGTCCAAACTCCGGTGAGAACTCCAGCTTGCGCACGCCGAAATGCTCGCTCACACAGTCGGCCACGCTGCCGTCCGGACGCAGGAGCGACACCTCGGCTGTATATAAATAAGGTGACTCGCAGCTCCACAGGTTGGGGCGGTCGAGTGTGACGGAGTCCACGAGATACTCGTTGACCTTCTGTCCTCGGTTGAAGGGGATGGTGCGTGTCTGGTCGTATACCGTCTTGCCGGCCGCGTCGGCAATGCGCACCTTGACCTTCAGGTCGCTCACCTTCAGGTAGCAAGCCATCTCAGCCTGAATCCGCACGGCAGATCGGTCGGTGCCTACCACGGGAGTCGTGATATAGAGCGGATGGCGGGTGAAATACTGCTGCCGGTCGGTCACGATGAAACGCACGTCGCGGAAGAGGCCGCCGCCTGTATACCAACGGGAGTTGCCCGGCTCCTGCGTGTTGGCCTTGACGGCAATGACGTTGGGCTGCCCGTAACGGAGCAATTTGGATATGTCGGCGTCAAAGCCCAGGTAGCCATAGTCGGTGCCGCCGATGCGCTGTCCGTTGAGATAGACATCACCCACGAGCATGATGCCCTCAAAGTCGATTACCACGCGCTTGCCCTTCCATGCGGCGTCGGGGGTAAAGGTCTTGCGATACCAGCCGATGCCCATCTCCTTGAATCCGCGGGCACTGAGGCGGCTGCGCACGTTGCTGGCAGCGTCGCTGTTGTCGGCCTTCTCATCCTTGCCTGGGGCCACCCAGGGCTGTGATATCTGGAAGTCATGGGGGACGTCCACCGTCTGCCATCCGCCGTCATCGAAGGTGGCGGCCTCAGCTCCGTGGATGTCACCGGCATGGAAGCGCCAGTCGAAATTGACAAGACTGTCCAGTCGGGCCTGGCCTAAGGCGGCCTGGGGCGCCAATGCGGCAAGGGCCAGCAACAGCAGTGTTGATTTTCTTTTTAAATGCATGAGTTTAGTAGATTTTGTTATTTTTCGTTTAAATGATTTATCTGTGCGCAAATTTAGGCATTTTTTCTCAATTATCACCCGAGAAGCGAGAGAAAAAAGCGCAAACCTTTGCTACATTTTACCGCCTCAACAAGGCTTTTTCAGCGCCATGTGCCATCAATCCCGCATAACGCCCTGACAATCAACAGGAATCACGCCAAAAAGCGATTGAAAACAGGCTGAATTTCTATATTTCACATCGTGAAATATTCGTTTCACGATGTGAAATATAGAAATTTGGCGCAATTTGTCTGCTTAGTAAAGCTCAAGAAATAACTTGAGCATATTTGCTATGGATTTTTGAGATAGTTTGGAGTTGTGAAGAAGGAACGACGCGGGCAGACTGCCCCAAAGAGGGGACCGCGCCCGACTCGCCCAAAGTTTATTAAATCTTCGGGATTTAATTGCAGGTATCACGAGTTATTGCTAATTTTGCACCTTGGTAACGGAGGGACAGGTATCCCTGCCCGCCCCTCCGTCCACACACACACCGTAATATTAAGAATTACAAATCAACGACCATGAACGGCAAAATATTATTCACCGCCCTGCTCAGCATGGCGACTATCAGCAAAGCTATGGCACAGGACACCAAGACGGTAACACTGAGAATCATCGAGACCAGCGACGTGCACGGATGTTTTTTCCCCTACGACTTCGTGGAGCGCAAAGCGCTGAGGGGCTCGCTGGCCAGAGTCAGCTCGTATGTCAACAAGTTGCGCGAGGAGTATCACCAGAATGTGATTCTGCTCGACAACGGCGACATCCTGCAAGGACAACCCACCTGTTATTACACCAACTATGTGGCCAAGGACGACAGCAACATCGTCTCGAAAGTGATGAACTACATGCACTACGATGCCGCCACCTTCGGCAATCATGACGTGGAGACGGGACACGCCGTCTACGACAAGTGGATCGGGGAGCTCAACTGTCCCATGCTGGGCGCCAACATCATCGACAACAAGAGCGGGAAGCCCTATGTCAAGCCCTACACCATCCTGGAGCGCGAGGGAGTCAGGGTGGCTGTGCTCGGCATGCTCACACCGGCCATCCCCTGCTGGCTGGGCGAACCGCTGTGGAGCGGACTCCACTTTGACCCCATCGACGAGTCGGCCCGGCAATGGGTGGCCTACCTGAAGGAGCACGAGCGGCCCGACATCATCGTGGGACTCTTCCACAGCGGATGGAACGGGGGCATCAGCACCCTCCACTATAATGAGGACGCCACCGAGAAGACGGCCAAGGAGGTGGACGGATTCGACATCATCTTCTTCGGACATGACCACCGGGCGCGCAAGGCCGTGGAAAAGAACAACGCCGGACAGGAGGTGCTCTGCCTCGACCCGTCGTGCAACGCGGTCAACGTGGCCGACGCCCGGATTGAGGTGACACTGAAGGACGGACGGGTAATAGGCAAGAAGGTGAGCGGCGAGGTGCGCGACATCACCGCCGAGCCCGTGGACCAGGAATACGTGAAGCGGTTTGCCGCCGACATGGACAACGTGAAGCGGTATGTGGACCGCAAAGTGGGCGAGATGGGCAGCACCATCCGCACACGCGACTGCTTCTTCGGGAGCGCCGCCTTCACCGACCTCATCCACAACCTGCAGCTGGCCATCACCCACGCCGACATCTCGTTCAACGCCCCGCTGTCGTTTGACATCACAGTCAACAAAGGGCCTATCTATATGAGCGACATGTTTAAGCTGTACCGCTACGAAAACCAACTGTGCGTGCTGCGCATGACGGGCGAGGAGATACGCCGCCACCTGGAGATGAGCTATGACCAATGGGTGAACACGATGAAGACCAAGAACGACCACATCATGATGCTCGACGAGCGAAACGCGTCGGACAT